>JBQGBZ010000367.1:0-1526 GCA_052038215.1 Nitrososphaera sp. | reverse complement strand
TGCTACAAGGGCATTCTTCCAGTCATATACCTTTACCATAGCAACCTTTGAGGATGTATCTATAAAGGTCTGCTGGTATATTCTCCCTACCCCTTTTAAATTACCAATATAGAAAGTATCTTGCGCACCTAAGTAAGTAGCCAAAAGTTTTTTTACACAGGTGTTCTTTGAATATAAGCTGAACTCATGAGAAGAGTAAAGAAGGGTTCAGCGGTATGCAAGTTCAATAAATACGACCAGCGGCGATTAGAGAAGGTGTTGAAACAGATAATTAACGCGCGAAGTTACCGACGTATAAAAGCGGTGCTATTAGTAGCTACTGGTATTTTTGTCACCAAAGTAGCCCAACTCATAGGAGTCAGTCGCCAAAGTATACACGCTTGGATCAGGAGGTATCTGAAAAGTAGAGACCCTGAGGATCTTCAAGATGCACCTCGTTCAGGACGTCCGCTTTCCGCTCGGTCAATAACAAATGCGCGTATTGCGCGTGAGTTTGAGCGTGACCCACTGCGGTTGGGCTATAACACTACAGGTTGGACAGTAGCATTATTGGCTACACACCTGAGCCAACGCTACGGTTGTAAGATTACCGCGCGCACTCTACGCAGGCGGATGAAACGGATAGGGTTGCGATGGAAGCGCCCACGGTATGTCTATTCGCACAAAGCACCTAACATAGCACAGAAAAAAGGGCTATTGTACGGCAATTACGACGACTTTCACCTGAGACTGTCGTGCTATTTGAAGATGAAACTGTTTTGCGCTTTTTTCCGCCACTGCGCTACAGTTGGGCATACCAAGGCAAGCAAGCCTGTGTGTCTATCACAGGTCAAAACGCAAAGCGCGTACTGTTTGGCGTTATCAATTTTAAGACCGGTCATCGTATAGTACTACGGCGATATAAGCAGCAACAGCAAGACTTCCAAGCCTTTCTCAAGTTGTTGCGCAAGCGCTACAGAAACAAGCCACTTGCTCTGTTGTTAGACAAGGCGTCATGTCACAATTCGCCTAGAAGTCAATTCTTAGCCGCTCAACTCAACATCAAATTGATTTGGTTACCCAAGCAGTGGTCGGAACTCAATGCGATGGATCATCTCTGGCGGGAATTAAAACGTAATATTTCTTCTAATCGCCAGTTTAAGACTATTGACGAACAAGCTGGGTATGCTGAAAAGTGGGTACTTGGTTTGAGCAAGTCTTGCGCGCTACGAAAAGCTGGTGTTTTGTCAAAGAACTTCTGGTTGAAAAATGTGTAAAGAAACTTTTGGTCACCTACTTAGATTACAAAATACATACACCCTTTGACAATCCTGTCTAGGTTTTACTTTATCCATGTGTGGCAGTGGGTAATTATCTTTAAGCCAAAGTAAAGTTTGGTACAACTCTTGAGTCATAGGCAATACTCTAAAATCATCTGTCTTACTAGCTCTAACTAATAGAGTCTTACCATCATAATCTATATCATCAAATTTTAGATTTAATAACTCCCCAAATCTAACACCAGTATTCAACATCACAATCAATAT
>JBQGBZ010000366.1:0-1467 GCA_052038215.1 Nitrososphaera sp. | reverse complement strand
ACAAATTCTGGCAGTACTATCTCTTGTTGCTTTGTGGTACGACTTGTCAACGTTAGTGTATCTCTTCACTGATTACGAGGGGATCGCGTACACTTTTCAGCTTGATACAGAAACATTCTCAGAGCAGGCAGATACAATAGCGTTTATTAGTAGTACTGCGGGCACCGCAGTAATAGGCTCCATAATGCTAGTTGGAGCTAAAAGCACTCTGAAGTTCAGAGGAGCAGCTACTGTTGTTGCAGCGCTTTTGATCGGAACATCAATTGCCTTCAATATAGGATTTAAAGCTATTGTCCTAAATGGAAGTCAGGAGGGAATCGCCTTTGCATATTTTATCCCATTATACATGTCGTTTCTTGCCCCAGTAGTATTGTTTGATATATTAGCTGGCAAGAAGAGGTTACTGACTGCAAAGAAACCAAAAACAACAACACCCGCAATTGGCTTGCTCATTCTGACAGCAGTCCTCCTAGGTCCTGTTGGCACCTTCCTTGATAGCTGGCATTCAGTGGCACTGTGGATAGAGAACAGTCAGGTGCTTCTCCCTTGGCTTATGCCGATGCTTACAGGTGGTTTTGCTGCAGGATTGATATGGATTGGTTTTAGCAAAACCCTGCTGAATAAATTAATGACAGCAAGAGGAATCCAGGAAGGTGCTGATTCAGGAAATTCTATATTGTCTGCGCAGACAAAGGGATCAGAAAAGGAATAAGATTATACTCATGTGCCCAAAGGTAACAACGCAATACAAAAGTGAGGTAAGAGAAAGAATAATTGAGTCTGCAGTAGAATGTTTTGCAAAAACTGGCTTTGACAGAACTAAAATGGATGACATAGCTAATGTGTCAGACGTAAGCAAAGGCACATTGTATCGGTATTTTAAGAGCAAAGAAGATCTATTTTATGGCATTTGCGAAAGCAGCCTGAAAAAAGTAAAAGACCAGCTAAATGGCATGTTGATAGCAAAGGAAAATCTTGTTTCTAATGCGCAAAAGTTCTATGATTACTTTCAAAAAGGAGGTAGTCCTTATCATAGTATTGTGTTACTAGAAATGTCTGTTATGGCAACCCGCAATCCGAGGATAAGAAGGGTGTTAATGCAGTATCGATTAAATCGACATCAGATTATATCAGAATTTATTGGACTTCAGATGAAAAAAGGCTTTGCCAGAAAGGATATCGATAAAGATGCTATTGCTTCAGGATTGATTGGATTGTACGAAGGACTTGTCCTAAATAAGGCGACGGGTGCAGATGATTCTAGTAATAAGAAGGCATGGTCTGATACAATCAGAGCCATATTTGCAGGTATTGGCTAGTTTTTCTGTTGGAAGCGTGTGCGCTCGCGGGTTCAAGTCCCATCACCCGGTCCACTTTTACCATTCTGGTAAGATATGGTATTGAATTAACCTCATTTTGAATAGTTGTCGATAAAACTTAGATTACATTTTAATTCAATGTGCCTGA
>JBQGBZ010000365.1:0-1318 GCA_052038215.1 Nitrososphaera sp. | reverse complement strand
GTCCCAAACCTTATTGTTTGTTTGAATCATGGCATTGTGAGAAATATAAAACTGGCATTATTCAATCAATGTTTGATACAAAGCAAGGCGAATTATTAGCATCCAAACTGCCCGGGTGATGGTTTTTCGTGTTAAAAAGGTGGATTGTGCGATTGTACAATATATCAGCAAGATAGGAGTTTAAGGAGTATGTGCAAAGTATAATAACATTGTTCTATCGAAACACACTGAGAGAGCAATGGATGAACTTGGCTTTTATTAACCATTGGTATCCGAAACGTGTCCAGCAGATCAGCCTGTTGACCGTGATTTTATTCGCAAGATTAATTCGCCTGTTTGATCTAGACCGAGGCGCAGTGTGGTGGGATGAGGCTTTGGAGTATTGGACAGCGAGCGCTGGTACAAGCGAGATCATCCAGGCTGTATCTGAGAAAATACTTGACCCTCCTTTGTATTCTTTTATATTACATTTTTGGATGTCAGGAGGTATTACAGAAGAGTACTTGCGCTTACCTTCTGTGATATTCTCCATATTCACACTTTGTGGCATCATGGTGGCTGCTTATCAACTTGGTGGGACACGGGCCAGCTTGCTTGCAGGTCTTTTCATGGCAATCTCACCGATAGATATTCGTTATGCACAGGAAATCGGTCAATATAGCCTGCTCTTATGTCTGGTGATTTGGTCCGCAAATTGCTTCATTTATCTGTATAAAGGTGCTTTTGATTGGAGAGTGTATGCACTCTGGCTTGTGTTTGCCTTGGCTGCTGCCTACACACACTATGGCGCACTTTTTCCCATCCTAACAATGATTATGGTCGACGCCATAATCAATGGCTTTAATCGCTCCTGGAAACGCATGGGGGTGTTATCGGTCACTACTTTACTCCTTCTAGTGGGATTTTTACCAATCATATTATTTATCCTGCCCTCGCAGTTAAGATGGGCGCCCATTACAGATATCAACGAATTATCCCTATCTATACCCACAGAAGCATATAGTGCTGCATTCTTAATGATTAAGCATACTTTTAGCTTTCTATTCACCGCATGGCCTTTTACATACCTGCCGGAGTGGCTACCAAACGTCCTTGTAGGTCTAACTATTGGCATTAGCCTGCTCAAATTCAAGAAAGTATCGAGATTAGAGCAGATCTGGATCGCCTGGTTATTACTTACGATATGTTTCTATATGCTAATAGTACAGCTTGGGCAATATCCAGCTGGTTATCGGCATAGTATGTTTCTACTCGTGCTGTTGGTACCACTCATGACATCAACTTTCACCCGATTATTCTCAGGACCTAAAGAACGTCT
>JBQGBZ010000364.1:0-13091 GCA_052038215.1 Nitrososphaera sp. | reverse complement strand
TTGGAGGTGGCATAATAGGGGATGCAAAGCATGTGGTGATATTGCTAGGAGAAGGCACAGGGGAGAACGGCAGTTTTGACCCTATAGCCATCTGGGCTGACCATACAGGCCTTGCAGGCTTTGCAAAAGGTTACTTTCAGTATCTGTGGGAAGACGCGGATCAAAAGAAACAATCTAGGTAAAAAAACGGCGTTATACACATAGAGATAAGGTTAATACAGTTTGGGGAGAACAGAATAACTACAGTGGAGTCTGTCGTTGCGAGGAACAAGCAACAAGTGCCCAGAGATGAAGAGCTTTATGTTGATACAGCAGAGTCTGAGCACATCGAGATGTACTTGAAAGCAATATGGTATATCCGTGAAAGAGGCGAGGAAGTCAAGGTGAGCTCAATAGCCAAGCTCCTAAACGTCACTCAGCCATCTGTTGTTCAGATGCTCCGCAAGTTGAACGGATCCCAGTTTGTGCATTATAGCAAAGGTAGTGTGAAAATGACCAAAGATGGCGAACACATTGGCAAAAGGATGATGCGAAATACCAGACTGCTTGAAGTCCTGATGAAAGATGCTCTCAAAATAGAGGTAGACGAGGAAATGATCTGCGGGATAGAACATCATATGAAGGACAGGTTCACAGATGCACTATGTACACTTTTAGAGCACCCACGGAAATGTCCTCACGGCCACCAAATTCCAAAGGGCAAGTGCTGTTCGTAGATTTTTATTCTAGCAATTCCTCAATTTTTAATGTGGACAAGCGATGACTAGATAGCCCTACTGACTTGGTGAAGAAGATCTTGAGTAAGGAGTTTGTCCACTCGCGTCCACTCCATATTACTTCTCACAAAACTTGATAAATGGCTAGGGGGCTCTTATATACTTACATTGGTCAAGATAGAAACTACAGCATCATTAGAGAGCTTTAGAAAGTTTATTATCATAAGTACGTGCAGGTCATTCATACCTGAAAGTTATCTACGCGATTATGAAGTATTCCCAGAGCGTGAGGAGGGTCCTGGAGCAATCTATATTGAAGCCGCGGATAAGGTTACTCTGAAGAAGATAAGAGAGATGACGTTTGTAAATGCAAAGGAGATCCTCGGCATCATTTACTCATCTAAGAGTGGCAACACTCAGTTAAAGTGGAGGCAAACTCGCAGGCGAATAGGTAAGGTACAAGGCTTTGCATCACCAAATGCTCTAGTCAATCTAGTTGAGTCAGGTGTTCTGACACAGGAATGGGTTGACAACTATTTGAAAATAATCCAAAATCAACAACAACAAGGCCAAGTACAAGGACAACAACAAGGACAGGATCAAGATCCAACATCTGCTGTAACCGCAAGCGAAAAGACAGTATGATAGTAAAGCCAAGTGGCACATCGAACACTGCCTTTTTTGCAATTCCTGAAGACGCAGACGACCTCTTTACCTTGCGTCGTATCATAGGGAGAGGCGATCGTGTTATTTCAGATAGTACTCGTCTAATCAAGCAGGTCAAGGAATACGGCCGACCGGATAAGGGTGAGCGCGTTAAGGTGCGTGTTGCTCTCAAAGTAGAGCAGAGCAGACTTGACTCTGCAGTAGATAGGCTTAGGATATCGGGCATCATCACAGATACTGACAACGAAATGGTACCAAAGGGGACTCACCATTCTCTCTCAATACATGCAGGCGACATGGCAACAATAGACAAAGGAAGAAAATGGCGAGACATTGAGCTTAGAATGTTAAAGCGGTCTGTCAGCAGTACCAACTTTATTTTGGTGGCAATAGATACACAGGAAGCAGCCATTGCCAAGGTTTCTGGCACCCATGTTAAAGTGATCCCAAACATCTATTCTGGGCAGAGCGGTAAGCGCTATCAGACAAAGAATCCCAATATTGAGACGTATTTTGTAGATATTGCTAAGACTCTTTCTTCAATAATCGGCGAAAATGACAGGATCATAATATTCGGTCCGGGAGAAAGCAGGCGTAGGTTCTTCAACGTATTGGTAAGCAAACAGTATGTCCTAAAAGAGAGGGTGCAAATTGTTGAGGGGATAGATGTTGCAGGCGAGGATGGAATATTTGTATTCCTGCGCTCAGAAGCAATGAAACAGATTATGAATACAAGCAAGCTTGCAGAAGTCTCTTCAATGCTAGACACACTAATGCTAATGGTGAATAGAGGGGAAACAAAATTTGCCCTAGGAATGAACGAAGTATCAAATGCGGCTGCATTGAAGGCAATAGAGGCAGTAGTATTCTCCGACTCTATCTTCAAGACCGCAGATGAAGAGGAGATAGTCAAATTACTCAATTTGATTGAAAGCTATGGAGCAAAGATGTTCGCTGTCGACTCTTCGACGGATATTGGCCTACGTGTCTCATCACTTGGAGGCATTGTGGCGCTTCTTCGCTACGCGATACGTTGATTCTGCATCGAGCCACGACAAATAGGGCTTTGATACATTGCTCATTTTAAGCTCCACTATCTCTGGTACTTCGTATGGATGGAGCCTTGCAATTTCAGCCTTGAGCTTTTTTGCAGATTTTGAAGTGGCTTTGAAAAGAGCAATGAATTCGTGCTGATCCTCTAACTGTCCATTCCAAGAGTAAATTGACCGGATTTGAGTAAAGTTGACACAGGCACACAACTTCTCGCTGACCACATATTTGGCAACCTCTACAGCTAACTCTTCGCTTGGAAACGTTGACAGGATTATGACACCAATGCTAGCCATATTTCAAAAATAGATCATAATGCAATTAATTATTCTCATACTATTTCGCAAAGAGGGTTTGCCTTTATGACTATAAACTCTTGGTTTGCCATATTCTTTGACATTACTTTTTCAAAGTCAGCCTTGGAGCAAGCAATGACGAGAGTTGTCTTGTCTGTATGATATAGGTCAAATGTCTGCCCTTGATGCCTTTCAACATCGCTTATATAGTCTTTGACCTTCGTTTCAAACGAGGATAGCAGTTCTATTCGGTCACCTCTCATTTCATGAGGGTCAAGGGTCCATGCTATCGCCACTTTTGTTCTGCTTGCTTTAAGGTCACGCTTTTTCAATGTTGTCCGTATCTGGTCGATAAGAAATTTGACGTATCCATCTACACCCTTAATGCTACCGTTGACAAGATACATCAGTGATCCTGTGCCATCAAGTGATGACCCTATTATTCGGAGATCATATAGTCCACTCGTCACGTCGTCGATATAGAGATCAGCAAAGGTACTGCGCATCAATTCACTGAAGATATTATTGTCAGTAGCCTTTTTACAGACTTCAAGGATGCTGGCTATCCCAGAATAGTGGCTCAATGTTTTTATCACATGCACCAGCTCGGCGGAATTGACGTCTACAAACCTCAACTTGCGACGAGTGTCTGGGTCATAGAGCATCTTGGAAATATGATTGTCATGTTTAGACTTTATCGAACCAATTAGGGTCTCAGAGCTGGCTGTCGCAATAGCGCTCATTGGAAGGTAATAATAGGATATATCCTTCTCAACAGTCATTCCTGTCATGTGCTCTATAAGAGCAATGTTCTCATTGTTGCCACCTACCCCTGTTGGAAGCATATAGATTAGAGAGGCGCCGCGTCTGAGCGCCTTAATTGCATCCTTGAACTTTGTCATAACGTCGCTTTTAACATCTGGGCCAACCTTCCTTATTCTGGGAGCAAAATAAACATATGAGGCATTGCTTATAGCAATGTCAATAGGTTGTAGATCAAGAAGAGGCTCATCTTCCATAAGCGAGCTTACATTTGGATATGTCCTTGCTATATCAGGCTTGAGCAAAATCGCCATCCGGACCGATTCATCGATTAATGAGACCTTGGAGCCGTTTATGGCTATTGAGGATGCTATTCGATAGCCTTCTGTGCTCAAGCCATACACTGCAACAGAAGCAGTGGTAGAAGAAGAGGAAGATGTAGTACTCAAAGTGTAGAGTAAGCTCCCCCCTTCATCCCCTCCGTATATACCTAACGTGGTCTACAAAAGGTTTTTCCAAGGGCTTTTCAACTACAGAATATATATTTGAAGATCTGGTTTGATATTTTGACTCCAAAGCAGGTAATGTTTTTCAGACGTGCAGTCAACTTGCTGAAGAATTCAGGTCACGATGTTCTCTGCACCTCAAGAAAATACAGAGAAGCAGCGGAACTTGCTAGAATTAAAAAGCTTGACCTTACATCCGTCGGAAGCCATGGCGGATCAGATAGATACCATAAGTTACGTGAAAGCTCCCGTAGGACGTACGAGCTGGCACAAGTCATAAAGCAGTTTGAGCCCGACGCAGCAATTACCTTTTCGTCACCAGAAGGCTCACGAGTAGCTTTTGGCCTCGGAATCACGCACATAGGCTTTAATGACTCGCCTCATGCAGAGGCGGTCGCAAAGCTTACGATTCCCCTGACAAGCAAGCTATATTGTCCTTGGGTAATACCTCACTCTGCATGGTCAGGATACGGTATAATGAAAAGGAATATTGTGCGATATAGAGCACTTGATGCTGCTGCATGGCTTAAGCATCATGACCATGATGATAGTATATCGGAAGTTAATCGGGATAAAAAAAAGATGATCCTTATTCGACTCGAGGAAAGCAAGGCATCATACATTGCAGACAAAAAGGTAAGTGCTACAAAAATGATAGATAATTTTGTAGATAAATTATGGCAGTCAACCAACATTGTAGTGCTTTGCAGATACGAAGACCAGATTGAGGAAGTAGAGTCACGCTATGGCAAGAAGGTGCAAGTGCTGAGAGATGTAGTAGACGGCACGGCCCTTGTAAAATCTACACATCTCTTTGTCGGAGCAGGGGGCACGATGACTGCCGAGGCAGCACTCCTAGGCAAGCCCACAATATCCATAGCACCTGTCCATTTTTACGTGGATGAATATCTTGTCAAATCAGGCCTAGCCAAGAGAGCAAATGACCCCAGATCGCTTGTAAGGCTGGGCATGAAAATGATCTCTGATGAACGGTACATACAGACTCAAAAGAAAAGGGCAGTACGTATTCTTAGGAGAATGGAAGACCCAACAGAGAGGATGATTGGTGCCTTAAGATTATAAGTATGTCATAGGTCATAGATACTTGAAATAATGCCCGGAAGCCCGGTAGAGGAAAAAAGAAATTTTTTCTGCTGAATGTAGTGGCCAAGCATAGGGGCCTTTGGAGCCCTTGACCCCAGTTCGAATCTGGGCCGGGCTATTATGATTAGCAAGCAATCAAATATCAGAGTAGTTATCTCGTGATTTGGAGCGTTATTTGTTCTTTTTCAATCGGCACTTAGCATCGTTATCTGACTAACCAGAATGTTGACAGTCTCCTTTATCCCTTGACTTCTTCGGCTAGAGCTGCAATTTGTGATTCGGAGTCTAAGTCCACCACTGTCCGACTGGTAGACGTAGGCGCCGTCTTTTTTTATTACATTCGTGAGGTGTTACCCCGTCTAACTTGAAGCGCTCTCATTTTTCCTTTGTCCTCTAATTTGAGTAAGAAAGAGTAAAAAAGAATAAGTCAGTATGTGTGTGGGGTTTTCTTCTTCTTCTTTCTCACACCACATAGGTTATCATTGTTGGTTTGCTTTTCAGCTTAACCTAGTAATGCGCCCAGGTCTAGACCGCCTATGTTAAATTTCTCTAGGATTTGGTCGATGTCACCGTCGCTAAGGCTGTCGTCGTCGATGGCTGCATTGTTCTCAGAGGTCTGAGTTTGTGCTTCTGCTAGTTGAGGCGCAGCTACACTCACTACAATCATTGCAGCAGCAGCCATCAAGACTGCTACTATTTGTATTGATATCATAGTATTGAAGCCATCACATCATCTCATCTTTTAAGACTTATGCAGAATACTTCATACGAAAGAACTTATCATTTATTATTTAATTATGGATGTGTTAATCTTCTTAGAAAAATAGCGCATTTTAGATTATTCGCTATTTTTGTTATTGTCATTATAGCGTAATTGCCCTTCCTATGAATGAGATCACTATAGTTATAGTGTTTCAAAATAGCAACTGCATGCAGTAGTTTGGCCAACTGGTCTAGACTAAATAATATAGCAGAAATAGCCATATGATGTGTGTGGAGTAAGGAAAACCCCCACCACCTACACTTTTTTCAGCTCTTCTTTTTAATAGTTGATTGAATGAAAAATTTTTGCCAGATTGATAAAAGGCGGATACGCCGGTGGAACCTAGGACAAAGAATAAAGAAGATTTCACTTCTTTCTCATCTAGCCTTCTTATTGTACTTATGTTACTATTCTGCTACTTCTGGTCCTTCTGCTTCTTCCTCTATTACTCCCTCTGCAGAGCCTTCTTCACCACCACCATTTTCTCCATCTTCTCCTTCTCCTTCCTCTTCAGTACTTGTGATAGTACCATTGGCAGCAAGTATCAGCAAAGGACTAAACGTTTCTCCTCTATCACTGCTCATTCTTGCTACCGGTATGTTGCTTGTTTGATTTCGTTCCCACCATGTTACTGTTAAATAACAACTCAATACAGAATGTGCTAATGGTGTCGTGAGCAACAACAAGAAGAAGGTCTATGTGACAAGAAGGATACTAGAGCCTGCCCTTTCCATCCTCTCAACAGAATGTCAAGTAACATTGAATAATAAAACCCAGCCGCCAAGCAGAAAAGAATTATTGAAAAATGTTGTTGGCAAGGCTGGCATCCTCTGTATGCTGACGGATCATATTGATGCCCATGTAATGGACAAAGCAGGTTCCAATCTTAAAGTCATCAGTTCATACAGTACAGGCTTTGAGCATATTGATGTCAAAGAAGCGACAGAAAGGGGCATCTATGTTACCTATACAGGAGATATCCTTGCGGAAGCGACAGCAGACTTGACATTTGCTCTTATCCTCGCCTGCGCACGCAATATTATAAGTGCACATGAATATGTCAAGAACAAAAAATGGAAGAGTGCATGGAGTCCAGACCTGATGCTCGGTTATAATATTCATGGCACAACCCTTGGTATAATTGGGATGGGCAGGATAGGATCAGCAGTAGCGCGCCGAGCAAGAGGATTTGATATGAAAGTCATTTACCACAATCGCAAGAGGAACCAGCAGCTAGAATCCGAGCTCAACGCAACATATGCAGGGCTTGACGAGCTGCTCACTCAGAGTGATTTTGTATCGATTCACACAACCCTGAATAGTGCCAGCCACCAGCTGATAGATAGTACAAAACTAAGATTGATGAAAAAGACTGCATTCTTGATAAATACGGCGAGAGGACAGGTCGTAAAAGAAGTTGATCTAGTTAGGACTCTCAAGCATAATCAGATTGCAGGCGCAGGTCTTGATGTATTTGAAACTGAGCCCCTACTAGGGTCAAATCCACTTTTGAAAATGAAAAACGTAGTATTACTGCCGCATCTTGGAAGCGCAACATATCAGACACGCTCCAAGATGGCGGAAGTCGCAGCAAGAAACTTGCTTGATGTTCTAGCAGAAAAAGAGCCCAGTTCTAAGTTTCTAGTAAATCCAGAAGTAAAGAATGTACGGCCATTGTAAGATCATTTACCTGCTTACAGGAGTTTTTCCGCTATTGCTTGTATTACTACTTTGATTCCCACTCTTTCTTCTTTCTATCATATTCCGCACGGCTGTATGCAGGCCTAGCAGGGTGACCCATCACCACAGTATCAGGCAGGACATCTTTTGTCACAACTGCAGCCATTGCAACCACGCTGTTTCTTCCCACTCGAATACCAGGTTTGAACACAGACCTCCCGCCTATTATGACGCCATCCTCCACTAATACGCCAGCCATCTTGGGGCTCATGGGGTACGGATCATTTGTGAATGCTGCTGCAGGTCCAATGAAAACATTCTTGCCAATAACTGTCAGAGGTGGAATGTAAACTGATCCCTCAATTCTAGTATTGTCGCCTATTTTGACCTTGTAATCGACATGCGTTAGCGAACCTATCATGACATTGTCTCCTATTTCAGATTCTTTTCCCACGTATGCAAAGTGCCATATCTTGACATTCCTCCCGATCTTAGCACTCTTATCAACATAGTTTGTCACACCGGGCAATGCGGTATAGTTGTTGCTCATTCCTTCACAAATGCCATGGATTTCCGTGTCTTATAACTTTGTCAGGGATCTTATTTTGCCATTTCCTCAAAAATTCGATATCTTGGGCCTTTCGCCTTTCTCTAAGCTCGTCAGGTAGCATGACAGGTATTTCATCGATTATTGGATAGTAGCGACTGCATTTGGTACAAAATAGAATACCCTCTTTCACGATCTGACCTTCCGCAACAATTTGGAAAAGCTCTAGTGGATAGTGCTTGTCTATAGGACATGCAAGGATATCAAGCATCGACCTGTTCATTTCAGATCTAAATACACAGGCGAACCAGTATTGCTTGACAATATAGCAGCCTCTGCCACTTTTGTAACGTTTGTTGCATCTATAGCAGTCACGACTATCTTTGCCCTACCTTCTATTGATTCAACAAAATTCTTTAGCTCTAATGTTAGTGGCTCTTGAAATTTACGGCGAGGCACAATTGTGGCTTCGGCATGGTCTATTCGGATCTCCTGTGTTAAAAAATCACCAGAAATGATGCCGTCGGTGCATACGGCGCTAAAAGTCCTCACCTTTTTTGGAGTCAGCCAGTTGGACGCTATGATGGCCACTTTCTGTCCCTCGAAGCCAAGCATTATGGTTGCAAAGTCCTCATGTGCATGAAAGTGTTTGCCAGCACGTGCAAATATGACGTGTGGAGGACTCCCAAATAGAAATATCGCTGCATCGATATCATGCACCGAGGTATCATATATTATCCCTACATCTGTGATGTGTGGCGGCATCCTGTTTTCCCTATGGAACTCAATCATCATGGGATCACCATACATCTTATCCTCTACGAGCTTGCGCGTATCGCTAACAGCAGGATTAAATCTCTCGACGTACCCTGATGTTAGAATTAGCTTTTTCTTTTGCGCCAACTGTGTCATTTCTTCACACTCTTTGGAGGAGAAAGACATAGGCTTTTCAACAAATACGTTGATGCTATGTTCCATAACCTTCTTGGCCACGATTGCGTGCGTGTTTGTAGGAGTGCATACTAGACAGCCATCAAGCCGCTCCTTTTCCAACATCTCGTCGATCGCAGAATAAGCCTGTGCACCATGTTTGTTTGCAATCTCCTTAGCCCTTCCCAGATCAAGATCGCATACAGCGACCAGACAGTCAAGATCTCTCAAGACTCTTGCATGATTTTTGCCCCAGCCGCCAACGCCTACTACTGCAATTCTAGTTTCATTGTCAGTGCCTACCATACAGAGGTCAACCACTCCATGTATTTTTTGGTCTCGGCGGATACGATCTTTTCGTACATTTCGCGAATACTCGTTGTCAATGGGCCTTCCTTTCCGGTGCCCACAGGATGGCCATCTATATTGGTTACTGGAACTATCTCTGCTGCAGTGCCAGTAAGGAATATTTCGTCAGCCATATACAATTCAGTTCTTGCAATTTGACGCTCGATGACGCTATGGCCCAAGTCCTTTGCTATCATCATGACAGTTTCTCGCGTTATGCCTTCAAGCGCTGAATCAGCGAAATACGGCGTATACATCTTGCCGTGCCGAACAACAAAAATGTTTTCGCCCGAGGCCTCACTTACATTTCCGTAGAAATCAAGCAGAATTGATTCATCATAGCCGTTGCGCTTGCTCTCTTGTGTTGCCAGAACTGAATTGAGATAGTTGCCGGCAGCTTTGGCAAGTGGAGGGATCATATTGTCATGTATGCGCCTCCACGAAGAGACACAAGCACTGATGCCTTCACCCTTAAAGTACTTTGCAAATGGGAACGTAATTATAACAGTATGAGTCGGCGAATTCTTTGTCACATTAAGATCAATACCGTGTAGACCTACAAACGTTAGAGGACGAATATAGCATGACTCTTTGACCTTATTCTCCTGCAATAGTTCGATTGTAGCATTCGCAAGCTCGAGAGCAGAATATTTCAGTGAAATCGAGTAAACCCGAGCAGAGCGATGAAGTCGCTTCATGTGGTCTTCTAAGCGAAAAATGTAGACGTTGTTCTTGGCTGCATAGGCACGTATACCTTCAAAGACTGCAGTGCCGTAATGAAGGGCATGGGTATAGATTGGAACTTTGGCGTCTTCCCATTTCACGAGCTTGCCATCAAGCCAGACAAACTCGCCGCCTTTTTCCCTCATGTGTAAAGGCACGATCCCTCACTGGCTTATAAAAATCTTGAACTACTTGTAGCCTTCCTGGGGGAATTTCATGCCCATCATCATAGTAGTGTTATCTTCCATTCTTGCGAACTTGTCCACAATATTCCAGTTCTTCTTGATGATTTGTGCTACTGCTTCAGGCACTTTTCTGCGCCATTCTTCGTCACTTTCCCCTTCAACCACTTGGTTATATAGGCTCGCCCTGATCGATGATGCAGAAATCTCAAGTCTGTCAGCTTTGAGAGGATTGAGCCTGTATGCCTTAAGCATAAGCCGCTCAGCTTTGTCGCCGGTGTATGATACGAACTTTTTTTCATTGATCTGTGAAATTATCTGACTACGGAGTTTCCATGACCGTGAGGAAAGAAGTGGCGGTAAATACTTACGGTATGGTGCATAGAAGGTATATTCTGGAAGCACTACGACAGAGTCGCCAAAGACAGATTCAAGCATCTCCTTTCTAAGAGAGTATGAAAACGGGAGACTCTTTGTATTTATCTCCCGCCCGTCCTTAACAAAGCGGACTGGGAAAATATAGATTTGGTACTTCTTTTTGAGCATCGAAATTATTGATTCGTGAGCAACAGTCATTGGGTTTAGATGCACAAGATAGATTGCAGCTGCGCCTGCGGTAGGAATGCTCATGATTTAACTTCGATAGTATTAGAAAGGGACAGTGAGAAAAAGTAAAAGAAACAGCAGGTCTAGCTCTTCCTTATTTCGATCTCAATCGTAGAGACGTTTCGTGTCCTGCCGTCCTCCGATTGGACTGTCTCAGATCCAATCCTTACGTCGCCTATCTTGTATCCGGCATTTTCCATCCTCTTCAGCGTAATCTGCGATACGTCTACGGCTCGTCCAATGCTTAGACCCCTTGCCTTGATTGTCACCGATGGCTGGTTGGCCAACTGGATCAGAGTTGACGTTACGTATGTCATAAGTGGTTTCTTGCCAATGTATATTGTGTCATGTGGTCCTTCTTTACGTTGAGTTGTCTGTTCTTGTGATGGTTGTGATGGTTCTGACATGTATCGGTTAAACTCTTAGGGATAATTTAAGTCAACGGTCAACAAGATATCTGTGACTCGGATCCTAACCCGTAGAATTATCGCTAGCGACATATTACATAGAGAAATATGTGAGACAGTTATGCATACAAAATCAGTTGCGGATATTTGGCAAGAAAGGAGAGGGTATCAAGTGGAAGGCAGAATATGACGACATGCTCTACAAGATCTATGACTGGGGCGGCAATCTTGCAGGCTACCTGTTTCCAGCATACAGCGATACCGAGCCAGAGGATGAAGAAACCATTGTTGAACTTAATAGAATCCACGCTCAAGTCATAGAAGGAACACTTTTACTTCCAATGTCTAAGCTGAACCTCCTGGATAACAACGAAGGAATGAAGATTGACTATGTTATTTCTTCACTTCAAGCAAACATTGAGAGAACCAATAGGTGGAAAAAGTGGTTACATGATAACGCCCAATCTTTCAATATTGCAGGTTCAGCAGTATATACTGCGAGAGAAGATCGCAACATGCTTTCAATAGCGCTGGGAATCGTTGAAACGTTTAATCTAGGCGAAAAGGAAGTGCGCGATTTTTTATCGCCGTTACTTGACAAGCTGCATGAAGATGGACTTCTTTGATTTTATATAAGAAGCAGTTATTGTCATATGAAAGCATGAAGACCCAGTTTGCGCACCACCTTGTCTGTCTCCAACACCCAGATAAGCAGCTGCGACTCCAACTTGAAAGCTTAGAAATAGAGGGGCCAAACGAGTGTGATGAGGGATTTCTGAGATGTAAAGAATGTGGCACAAGATACCCTATAATACAAGGTGTGGCGATAGTCGTCAAGGATTTCTTTGTCTATGCTGCAGGCAGACCGCAAATGTACGGAAGATGGCTTCTCGAGAGCAAGACGAGAGAGATGAAGCAATTTTTGAAGGAGAGTGGCTCAAGACTTTCCCCCGGTTCTATATCAAATGACAGATATGAAGAGGGTGGGAGCTGGTTCATCCCGTATAGGTGGACCCAATATGAACATTCTGTAGAAGACAGGCTGCTCAAGTCACTCCGGTGGAGATTGAAGCCAAATGAAGTTTATAACAGGATAGTACACGGCATCAACCCCAAGATGGATGGGGTTGCACTTGACATGGCATGTTCAATGGGGTATAGCACTATGCTCCTTGCACAAAAGTATGCTTTCGCAATAGGCATAGATATCTCATTTTCGTTCATCCGCGAAGCCAGGAAAAAGATGTACGAATTAAAACGTGGAAATGTTGAGTTTTGCGTATCTGATTTGCTGAACACACCATTTAAGTCGGGCAAGTTTGACTTGATACTTGCATTGAATCTGCTTGAGCTTGTGGATCCGGAAATGCTTCTGACATCAATACATTGGTTGCTGAAGCCGCATGCAGATATGATAATTGCTGATCCTTATGATTATAACCGGGATCCGCCAGTAGAAAAGGTCTACGATGCACAATCCTTCCGCAAGCTTTTGGAAAATTCAGGTTTTGAAATAGCGGAAAAAAGTAGCCGAAACGAATCATTTATCCCATGGGTTCTCAAGGTAAATGAGCGAGCATATCTCTTCTACTTTGTAGACTATATCAAGGCGAAAAAACTGTCAAAGCAGAAATTTTAATAATGCAGCCAAATCTAACATATCCATGCCAACAGCATATGTCCTTATCAATTGTGACTTAGGTTCTGAAGAAGAGATAATTCGAGAAATAAGAAGATTGCCAGAAGCAGTGGAAGTATCAGGTGTATATGGTGTTTATGATATTATTGCTAGAATAAGCTCAGAT
>JBQGBZ010000363.1:0-18265 GCA_052038215.1 Nitrososphaera sp. | reverse complement strand
TTTCTGAAAAGTGAGTAAATGCATCGTGAAATGCTATAAAGTCTGATTTGTCACAGCCGGCAAGCTCTGACCTGATAAAGGCATCAAGTGAGTCGAGCTCTGTAGTAAATCTGTCAGCATTTTGATTGTAATAATCTGCGTTGGCTGGGTCTGATCTATCCATTGCATCGCGGATCTCGTCTATCTGAAGCTTTGCGAGCATAGGGTCCAGCCATATGTGTGGATTAACTCTGTTACCTCCTTCTCCAGTATTATCACCTTCGTGCCAGTGCTCTCCCGCAGCCCCTACTTCATTTTCTTCTTCTTCTTCTTCTTCATAATTAAATTCTATGCCTTCGCTAGTATTAACAACAAATTTGGCTCCCAAGTCATTTATCCACCTTTCAAAACCTGCACCATTAATGATTAGAACATCTGCCGTGCGTCCTCTTGAAACATCTTTTGCTGTTGGTTCCCAGTCGTGTGGTTCTACGCCCGCCGGGACAAGGCTTGACACTTCTGCTCTGTCGCCAACAACTTTGGAAGCGAATTCGTAAAGCGGGTAAAATGACGCAACAACTGTAATCTTTTCCTGCTCTTGTCTATCTTGCAGAGCTGGCCTGCCTGTGTAAACTGTGGCAACCATTGCAAGTGGAATTAATGTGGCACTGGCCGCAAGAGCTGCTCTGCTTTGATTCATCCTGTTTGTTTCTCGTTATTATTAAAGATATATACCTTTGTTATTAAAAAATATGGAAGTCCTTATAAACAACTTAATAATGAAATATTGACATTGACAATAGTCAGCGTGTCGCTCAATAATGATATCTTGACAGAGATAGACAAATTACAGAAATTACTTGGATTTTCTGGCAGATCTGAGATTGTGAGAGCTGGTATCAGAAATCTTCTGGCAGAAGAGAAGGACAGACAGGATTTGTATGGGGAGCTTTTTGCAGTCCTATTAGCAATACATGATGAAAAATCTGACGAGCAAGTAACAGAAATGCGGCACGATTATGATAAACTGATCACTACTCATATACACAATAAAATAGATCGAGACCGATGCCTTGAAATATTCTTGATAAAAGGAGAAGCTGCAGAAATAAAGAACATGACTAAAAAATTCCAGTCAAACAAAAAGATGGATCATGTAAAGTTGATAGCAATGTAATGTGTAGTAATACGATAACCCGGACACTCACTATGATCACTTTTTTTACAAGCCCGATTGGACTTGGTCACGCAACCCGCGACATAGCCATTGCAGAGGAACTTAAAACTGACATCTTATTTGCAAGTGGTGAAGGTGCGTCAACCTTGATCGCAAGAAAAGGATTCAAAGCTCTTGACGTTTACAAGCCCGAGAAATTCAATGTGGAATCTGGGCAACTTCAACATATATTCAAATGGCTTCTACGATACTACCTGTATTACAAGAAGTGCAAGACAATTGCAAAGGAAATTTTGAAAGATCGCAATGGCTTGATAGTAAGCGATGAAGATTTTGCCTCTCTTGTGGTCGCCAAGAAATTGGGTCAAAGGAGTGTATTGATCACCGATATTAATGAAAGTCACTTTACAAATGGCGGCCTTGCGTCAGTAATAGAGAAGAAGATGAACAAATCGATGCATAATATTATGCAGACATGTGACTGCATAATCATCCCCGAGGTCGGAGACGATAGGGATAACATACGGTATGTTGGCCCTATAGTGAGGAGGGCTAGCGCGGATCGCAATACTCTACGCAAACAATTTTGCTTTGAGAAAAATACAATACTTGTTAGTAGTGGTGGAACTGACGCTGGCAAATATCTAATCCAAAAGGTAATAGATATGCATTGCAAACTCCAAAGCAAGTTAGATTCTGAGCTCGTGATTGTGTCCGGCCCTTCACTAAAACTTCCTGATTCACAAGAATATCGTAATCTTGGATTTGTTAATAATATGCACGAACTAGTCTACGCTTCGGATCTTGTAATATCGCTTGCTGGAAGGTCAACAATGGACGAGTCACTTGCATACGGAACTCCTGGGATTTTTATACCCCTAAAGAATCACTTTGAGCAGGAGCAGGGTGCAGCGCGGTTTGGATTCAAGTATGAAGACGTTTTCCGACTTGAGTACCTGATCAAAGAAAAGATCGGATGCAGAAGCAATGTAGTAGATGTTAAGGGCTCCATAAGAGCAGCCAAAATTATCTCTGCATTCATCTGACATATTTGACCATACACATGTATTTTTTTGTAGTAAACAATGCTACGGCATTTTTTGACTATACTTCATCCTTATTAAATTAGAAATTTCAAAAATTGCCTCCTATTTTTCTCTACCCTTAAATTTGCAGCTCCTTTATTTAGTTGGATTTATACCTCAAAGTAGTTATATGAGTCGTACATCCATTAGTGTGCTGTTGATCGAAACTTGAACTTCGTTACTAATTATTTGGATAATAACTAAAATATCTCTCCGGTAGAGGATATTAATACTTCTACACAGCTGATTCATAGCACCGTGAAACCCGGGACACTTGAAGAATTACTTTGCCAAGATTACAACAAAATATCAAACAAAATAGAAAAGTCCCTTTCTGCCTATATTTCGAAAAGCTCTGCAAAGGGGCTAGTGATAGGACTAAGTGGTGGCCTTGATTCATCTGTTGTTATGAAATTAAGTGTAAGTGCACTTGGGCAATCAAAAGTGCTTGGACTTGTTATGCCTAGTGACACTACTCCGAGAGAAGATACTGATCATGCAATAGATCTGGCTAGGGCTCTTCGGATAAGATACCACCTCATTGACATCTATCCTATAATTCAAAAATTCGAAGAGGTTTTGCCCGCAGATAAGGAGGCAAGAGGAAATCTGATGGCAAGGATTCGCATGAGCCTTCTATATTATCATGCAGGAATTAGTGGGTATCTTGTGGCTGGCACCTCCGATAAGAGTGAAGTCCAAATTGGGTATTTTAGCAAGTTTGGCGACGGAGCCGCAGATATTATGCCTATTGCTACCTTGTATAAGACTCAGGTAAGAGCACTTGCACAATATTTGGGTATTCCTGCTGTTATAGTGCAAAAGAAGAGCAGTCCGCGGCTCTGGGAAAACCACCTTGCAGAAGATGAGATAGGAATGGATTATGCGTTGATAGACCCGATATTGCATTTGCTAGTTGACAAAAAAATACAACCAAAATACGCAGCAAGAAATCTAGGAGTATCTATAAAGTATGTCAATAAGGTACAATACATGATAGAAAAAAGCGTGCACAAACGTAGACCTGCTGCTATAGTCGCTCTGTGATATTTTGTCTATTGTTGATTATCTTTTTGTTATGTTATATTGTGTCAATCCAATCTGCATAGCGAAAGAATCTGCAATAGTATTTCGAGGCACAATAAGGAAAATTGATGTAGCTTATTTGTCTCTTGTTGGAAGTTCTGCAAATCTTATCGATAAATTAGCCTACCTCTCATACTCTATTAGATATGCTCTGACTCTCTCACAGTATTTGTGGATGGTAGCTCATATTTGATAATTCTAGTGTGGCCTGTCAGCATTTTGTGTGCTCTAATGTGTGAATCGAAAGCAAAAACTAACTGGCAATGTTTACATACCCACATGGATTCCTTATCTTTCATCTATTCTATTCTATCTTAACTCATTTAAAAACAGTGGCAGGTGGATTTGGAAGAACAATAGGCTTCATAAGAGCTCCATAGGTAAGGCTTGCTAAGATGCTGAATTTTTGTGTGATCGCCATAGATTATGAGGAAGAAATTTTTTTATTACCACTGATTAAATCACCAAACACGAACTACTGTTTTTCATCTCCTTGAAGCTACTATTGCATATAGATAGGCACGTCGGAGAGAGATATACAAGCTATCTGAGTTGTGATATGGTGTTATTCTGAGGCTGATATCCAATTTCACGGCCATTGAACAGGAACCGAAACGGCACTAATGGCAACAGCAATCAACTTCCGAGGTATTAGGCCACTGGTTCATTTAGATAAATCATAACTTTTTGATAATATGAATTTCGAAAAGAGCCTTCACTAAAAAGTAGTGTGTATTCTATGTCGTCTTCTCTGCGTCAAGGAACTGTAGTGCTGCCCGGATCTGAGCGATCTGATCCTCAATGTCGCTCGTTAAATCTTCTAAGCCTGGTTGGTCATATTGTGGATCCATATAATAAGCATCATAGAATAAGTCCACACTGTACTTTATGTAGACATAATCGAATTTGCCCGGATCTAATCTGTGATTCTTAACTAAAGATTTGATAATGTCTAAATGTCTAAATATGTATTTTCTTATCTCTTCTAAGCTTTTGATTTCTGATTTGAAATATTCTTTCACACGTTCCCAATTCTCTAGTTTTGGATCTCCCTTGTATTTCTCTATATGATCTTTTAATTTCACTAATTCGTCTTTAACAGTGGATGTATCATAGCTGATTACATATAAGAAGCAGTTCTTTTTTTTGGCATCTTCCTCTCTCATCTTAATAACTTCAACACATCTATCATCTTCGTATCTATTTTATGTATATGTGTATAAGTACGACTGTAATAAGTTTCTTGCATATCAGCCACACCAGCGATCATATGCAGATAGACCCAAGGTCACGCACAGCAGATTAGAGACTGAAATGATAGCGTGTCTAACTTGTTGATGAGGAACGTAGGAATCATCATAGCATTCGTAGACTCATAGGTAGTTTAATAACTTCCACCCACGCCTTCAGGAGCATTCTATCTTTATTTGTAGTCTGAAAGTATATCGCGATAACGCGAGTCCTTATACGCTATATACTTTACGTATTCACCATAAGTCATATCAAATGAACAATTAGAGCACTTGACAAATGAAAAATCGTCTGCTAGTTCTGCAGCTTCCCTGCAATCAGGACAATGAACCTTCATGTGCAATTTTGCATCTAGAAGGTATAATAACGTTCTCAAATTTTGATGAGTCATAATAGGTTAAAAGCCAAACAATGGTCAGATAACCACGAACAGCGCATGAGATGAATATGAACAGCAGTTTGTCAGTAGGTTCGGACCTAGCCTAACGATAGCAAATAAGAGCTTGCAATTTGGCTACAATACATCCTCATATCTTTCATAGCAAGGGAGCAGCTTAGAACGACTAATACAGATTTCTCCTATCTGACAGGAATAGCAGGATTTAGGAGTTCTCACAATCATACAACTTATAATATCCAGAGCATCACCATTTGTAGATGAATAAAACTTGCTTGAGGTGTGGTAAGACTATTGAGGAGATTATCGAGGATCCAGCTGCTGAAAAATACCCTGCATGCTCTGCATGTTGGAAGGAGTGGACCACTTATGCTGTTATGGTCATGAATGAGATGAGGTTGGATATGTCAATGCCAGAACATAGAAAAGCTCTCCGCAAGTATGAGAGGGCATTCTTTGGACTTGAAAAGGGCATTGGAGAAATAGAAAAAAAGCCAGATAACCCCGAGGCACAACACAACCACCATCATCACTAATTATTTTAACCCGACAGCTTTTAGTGAATGCTCTGGAATCATCTTTAGTATCCTTCTGCTGTTTGGCAGCCCAAGTAGCACTTCATGTAGAGAGTCTGTTATGCGCTCTTGTTGCACTTGATTAAGTGATACAAAAGCAACGGTCAGCGACCTAAAATCAAGATTTGCGATAGAATCAGGGTTTGCCAAAATTTGCATGCAATAGGTCTGGAACATTACTCTACGCTTTTCCGAATCAAATTCCGATAATAATTCAAGCCAGGTCTTGAAAAGGATTGACAATTTATCTGAATCTATAGTAGGCGCTGCTGCTAATGCCATGCTTATCAGTTCGCTCTTTTCTTCATCGCGCATCTCATAGAACTCTTTGAGACGGTTTTGCAGCATTTGTTTTCGTAAAAAATCCGGCAGATCTGCAAGTATTTGGATGATGTTGCCAGATATATTATTCATGACCAAGTTGCAAAATGGAGCAATTTATCTCATTTTAAGGATGAATTAAATAACTACACTGGGAAGAGAGAACCTTATGTCATGCCTTGTGGCAGTCGGCGGATTCTATGGAGATGAAGGGAAGGGCAAGATCATAGCCTACTTGGCTAAAAAGGATAATCCTGCAATTGCTGTGCGCGGAGGCGTTGGTCCAAATGCAGGCCACACTTTTACTTTCGAAGGAAAGGAGTACAAGGTGCGCATGTTACCAAGCGCTGTGCTCAATCCAACAACTAGGCTTTTGATCGGTCCAGGAGTGCTTGTTAATCCACAAGTTTTACTAGATGAAATACACAAGTTTAATGCAGACGATAGGACATTTCTGGACAGCCAGTGCGGCATTATTGAGCAAATGCATATTGACCAGGATATACAAGAGGACCACTTAAAGAGCAAAGTGGGCACAACGGGCACTGGCACTGGCCCCGCCAACGCGGACAGAGCACTTAGGAGACTCAAGCTTGCAAAAGACATTCCAGAATTGTCGCTTTACATGGAAGATATCAGCAATTCAGTTAACTATGCGCTATACAACAATGAGAAGGTGATAGTGGAAGGTACACAGGGAACTTATTTGTCGCTGTTCCATGGAGGATACCCCTATGTTACATCAAGCGACGTAACTGCTTCAGGCATTTGCTCACATATTGGCATCGGACCAAAAAGAATCGACGAGGTACTAGTAGTGTTCAAGGCATACGTTACACGTGTAGGCGGCGGGCCACTTGAGAATGAGCTGAGCGAGGAAGAGGCAAGAAAGCGCGGATGGGTAGAACATGGAAGCGTCACAGGCAGACAGAGGAGGGCTGCGCCTTTTGATATAGAGCTTGCCAAGAAGGCGATCATGCTCAACAGCGCAACGCAACTTGCAGTCACAAAGCTGGACGTCATATTCCCACAATCGGCAGGTCTGCGAGAATACACGAAATTGCCGAAGGATGCAAAGGATTTCATTGAAAATATTGAAGGTGAGACTGGCCTGAAGGTGACTCTAATTGGCACTGGAAGAGAAATTTATGACATCATAGACCGTAGGTCATCATAACTTACCTGCCACTATGGCCTTTACTACATCCCTGCACGAACGCAGATCACTAAGCAGTTTTTTCTTGTCTTGCGATGATAGGTCAAGGCGACGAATCATCAACTTTGCAGTAGCGAGGTCTGCAGACTTGACATGCTTGGGTGGGGAGTTTCCCTCAAGACCCTGACGTAATTTCAGATCCAATATGGCACATTCAAGGGCCACATAGGCACGCCATAGCGAGACCTTGTTAGGGTTGCTGCTTTCAACAACAATTGATCTGGCCTGCCCCACGAGCCTATACAGATTCTCCAAAGATAATTACCATACCCTTAACGGATGACTTTAATACCGTAAGTATTAACAATATCGCGATTTGCAGTTGAAGGCCCCATGCTACATTGCACTTGCAAGCCTCAAGGATTTTGCCAGGCTAGTATGCGCACTGGAGCGGACTCCTTTACCTGCCTTTTCACTTCAGTTAAACAGGCACGAGGTGCTTGCAGTACAGGCAGACATAGTAAACGGAAGGCCTGTGATATATTATGCACAAGGAGATTCAAAAGATGGCCAGTACCTGGCCTATAGAGTAAGCAACGGCGTTGAGGAAGTCTTGCTGGCCCGCTCGGTTGATAATCCTACATATATTTACTCGCCTATTCTCAAGGTGGAAAAGTTCCCCCGCTCGCTCACAAGATCTGCGAAGATTAACAAAGGATCTGGCTACACAGTGATAAAACTGAAGGATCTGCCAAGCCTTGCCAAGGTGGCAGCCTATAAAACGATATATGACGAGCCGCCTCTTCCGCTCTTTCTGTATAAGGAACGCGGAGGTAAGATCGTGCTAGGCACTGCAATGAGCACAAATGACAATGAGAGCCTATCCTACTTTTACTATGTGATGGTGGAAGAAGAACCAAAGGAGCCATTTTTGCGTTACAGTAGCCAAAGGGCCGATCGGCCAACGTTCTTGACAAGGCTGGATGAACATGGATATGTTTATCTCAAAATGGTAAAGCTGGCAGAGGATCATCCGCTGGTAAAGACCTATGACTAGGCCTTTTTTTGAAAGGATTGCCACTGCGGCTATAGAAAAAAAGAGCCCAATAGTTCTTGCGCTCGATATTATACCCAAAGATCATCAAAGGTTGGCAGAACTTGCAGCTAGGATCATCGATGCAGCAGAGCATCACGTCTGTGCCATAAAGATGAACTTCCATATCATCCTACCACTATCGGCGTTTGAAATTTTGCAAATAAACAAGCTAGCCCACTCTTTTGGGCTAGAATCAATAGCAGACATTAAGTTGAACGATATCGAAACCACCAACGCTGTTGCAGTCGGACAGCTAATAAAGATGGGCTTTGATGCAGTTATAGCAAATCCCTTTATTGGCAGAGACACACTTGCCTCGCTAGTACAAAAAGCGCACAAGGAAGATGCTGGCATTATTGCACTTGTATATATGAGCCATCCAGAAGCAAATGAGGGTTTTGGACTTGAAATACAAGGACGCGGATTATACAAGATGTTTTTTGAAAGGGCAGCGGCTGCTGGTGTCGATGGCATTGTTGTGGGTGCAACACAAGATAAGATTTTAAAAGAGATCTCGGGGCGACTGCCAGTATATTCACCGGGAGTAGGGGCTCAGGGCGGCGACCCAGAGCAGGCAATAAGAAATGGCGCAGATTATTTAATAATTGGTAGATCAATAGTTGAATCCAAGCAGCCTGCAAAGGTTGCAAGAGAAATCCAAGACAGAATCTTACTTTCTATAGGCAAGTGAGCGTTGCTGAAGATGTCTTTTTGCAGCTGACAACAGGTTCTTAGCGTTTAGATAAGTCAATTGCTGCATAGCCCCATCGAATTTTTTCCATGCAAAAGCAATGTGCTCGTGCGAGAGGACCACATTGCGTGTGTGCGTCCGAGCAAGATACAAGACAACCTCCTTACGCACGACCTTCTTGCCATGTCTGTATTTGTATTCGATCTTCATGCGGAAACCCTCCAAAAATTCAACATCATTAATGCAAGTCTCTTCTAGAATTTCACGAGTAGCAGTCTGTTTTTCATTTTCGCCTGCCTCAATGTTGCCCTTTGGAAAGTCCCAATGGCCGGCGGAGTAATGCAACAATAGGTATTCCGGTTCAGAATTCTCTTTCATATAAAACACCACGGCACCAGCCGACCGCTCGTCTATCAATAGTCTGTGATTAATCTGGTTGTTTGTAAGGTTTTTGTAGTATCATCCTTCGTCATTATCCTCCTCTTTGGAAAATGGCTCTTTTCCTTGATTCTGCAGCATAGCAGGCGGAGAATAGTCGTGTACATCTAACCATTCTTCTTGTGACATCCAATAGCCACAAAACCATTTTTGATATTTTGAATCATATTCTCCGTGCTGTTTTGGCATGGTACTTTTTATTTTTAGAGTCACCTTTACATCAATGTTTGAGGACTTCGCCGCCTTTTCGGTTCCTAAAATAATAGTAAAGGACTGTGGCAGCTACAAGCGATACTGCAAGACCTATCAGCAGAGAGGAGATGAGCGTAAATGGGTTTGTCCCTTCTGTTAGCACAGATGTAAACTGAAGCAATGGTATATATAGCAGCGCCAGCACGGTAAGTCGAAGTATATCAGACATAATCCTGCTGCTTCCCTTGAACCAATCGCTCAACAGGATACCGCCAAGGATTGTAGCAATTCCTATCCAAAGCAAAGTTATAGTACTGTCGGCAAATCTTCCCACAATAATTCTATTTGAAACAATGTCAAGTGCACTCATTTCAGGAGTAAGGACGTTGGATGGTATGCTAGATATACCGTTTGCAATTGCTGCAAGTATGATAAGCACGCCACCTATGATTGAGAAAATTTTAATAAATGATGTCGGGGTCAGCCTGCCGAATGAGCTTAATGCTTTGTCGATATCAAACGCTCGGACGATAAATGCACCACCAAGAATTGCAAGCACGATTGCAGTTATCCATTTTGCTGCGTCGAATATGACGGCAAGCGCTCCAGCTGCTAGCAAGATGCCAGGGACGCCTAAAAAGAACTTGGAATATTGGGAATCATAAACTAACATTCTAAGATAACGGCCCAACACTGCGTAAGAATACTCGACACTTCTACTATGTCTGATAATTACGCGCCGTACTGATATTACAGGTACCCTTGATTGGATGACAGGCAGAATCGTCTCGTCATCCTCGCCATCAGAGACAATTACCGCGCCGTCAGCGCGATATTTCTCAAGTATGTTTTTCACTTCAAGGCTTATCTTCTCATCAGCCTCGACACCCCTATTGAACTTGCCAGCCACTACTGCAACCTCAGCATCGTAGCCCTTGCTCACAAGTTCTTCATACGTCTTGACTGCACCGAAAATGGCGTTAGAGTCTGCGTCCTCTGGGTCCTCAAGGGCAAGCCTAGTACCAGCATTGATGCATGCATCACGGCCGACTATTGGTGTCTCAATGCCACCCTTTGAACCAATGTCATTATCTCTGTCTATGCAAAGCACCAAGACCTTGCTATAAGTAGCTTCTTTGCTTGTGCTATTTACGCTGGCGTGGTTCAACGAATACGGCATTTGCTGTCGATAACCTTTTGAATCGTTTATAGATTAATTAATTTGATCCACTTTTTAATAAGCGGAATAATTGGTTTTATTAAAAAGGCAGAGTGATTGAGTTGAATCTTATAGAAGATGTTCTTATAAGTTTAACGTATATTCCTTTTATAAGTAAAGATTACATAAAATACTGTGTTTTAAATTATTCAGTCAAACATAATTTTAAGTGGCATAGTTAATCATCATATATAACGCAAAGTTCAGAACAGCATATTGTCAATAATGTCAGTATACAATACATAATTATGCAATACTATTTTCTAAATTATAATGATGGTTGGATCAATCACCACTATCAAAAAACATGTGTACCGCCAAACTATCATTTTGTGTATTGAAGTCATCAATTACAAAGAAGGCTCTAGATTTAGTGCTTGAAGTTTAAGCAAATAATATATAGTTCACTACTTTCTTGTCGGCTTGCAGAAGGCTTGCTGAGAAATACTTTGCCAAAGCTCCCATACAATTCTGATCTGAACTCTTTTAGCATGTCTCCCTCAAACACCTTGAAGACACCACTTCCACCGATCCTCAACACGCGCTGTGTAAACTGCAAGGCAGTTGTAGAAAGAGAGATCTGCCTTGCGTGATCTATGTCCCATACCCCACTCACATTTGGAGCTAAATCTGAGAGAACAATATCAGCCTTGCTGCCTAAAATTTCCTCTATTTTGCTTAACATATTGGGATCTTCTATACTCCCATGTAGGATTATCGCATCAACAACTGGTGTAACGGGTTTAAGATCTATCCCAACGACCTTCCCTGACGGCCTTACTTCCTTCACGGCCACTTGCAACCACCCTCCTGGTGCACATCCAAGGTCAACCACCTTATCGCCCTTTTTCATAATATTGTAAGTGCGGTTCATCTGTAATAGCTTGTATGCAGACCTTGCACGGTATCCTTGGTCCTTTGCGAGTCGGCGATACTGATCACGCCGAGCGTCAGCAAGTCTCATTTTTTAGAAAGCTTTGCAGGGTTCAAGTTTGCATTGTCAAAAGATTTGAGGAGCCATTCTTCGATTAAATTGCAACTTGTCGGACTGTAAGAACCTTCGAGGGAGCACATATGTTCAAAAGGGCATGTCAGACAAGGGGCCTGTTCTATGCTTGTAGTGTCAACTGGCAGCTTGACTGCAAAAAGCCTATATGTCCACCGGCCATTTTCTAACATTTTTTCTCGGCGAATTAATGATCGTTTTTCAAGCCGGATCGCAACACGGGAGCCATCACGGCTTGTCAGGTCAAGCTCCTTCCAAAGCGCTGACTGTAATATGCCATCTTTGCCATTGCTAATTATAGTGCGAAAAACTTTACCGGTGAGATCCTCAATCTGAGCTTCGTTTAATTTCAATCAACACAACCCCGGAGTAATATCATAGTAATTGTGTTGAACGGATAATTAATCCTTTTTGAGACAAATAAATTGAAAAATAAAGAAAAGTAAAGCTATGGCTGAAAAGCTGTTATAAACTAACCCATTACTGCCTTGATATTCATTATAGAATTACTTCGCCTTATTCTTTGCACCAAAGATTCTATCAAAGTATTCTGTCGACTCTGGCACCATTTCTGCTGCCTCGCCTTCCTTGATTTGCGCAAGCCTCTTTGCAAGTTTTTTCTTGGTTTCAAGCTGCATCTGACGTGCAATCTGGATCCTTTGTGCCTGAGGTGAACCTGCACCATGCATTGACTCTGTCAGATAGCCTACTGCATTTCGTCCAAGAGTCATATTTTCAATCAACCTCAACACTCTCATCCTGTTCTCTGTTGAGACACCTTTCCTACCCTTCAGGTATTTTTCAAGTAGCGGTCCAGTCTCAGGATTGCGGAACTCCTTCTCAGATGGCATCGTCACCATAAGTCCGCCTGCAATGTCCTGTGCAAGTCTACCTATTTCATAGGGAAACCGTGTGACGTTGTGCTTACAGACATTTGCCAGCATGTCGTCATTCTGCCAGTTGCCCGCGGATGTTTTGTGTGCTTGGTACGAAGATGCAATGCCTGCAGCAAATATTGTCTCATTAAGGTGCGTCATTTCAACCAGCTTGTCTTTGATGTGTGAGGCATTTGCCACACCGTTGTAATCAGCAATGGCTGTAGCGGCTCCAATCAAGACGTCACCAAGACCGGTCGTGCATACATAGCTTCGGCGATGATAGCAGGTAAAGCGTTCGACCAACATTGAGGCAAACTCATATTCGCCATCCATGAATATTAGGTGATTTGGAATGAAAACATCCTTGAAGATTATCATGGCCTCTTGGCCAGAATATATGGCATTGCCAGCATCAATGTTGCCTCCCTCCATACTCCTTGTATCAGAGGACTGTCTGCCATAGATATATGTGATACCCGGAGCATCAACAGGGATTGCTCCAATAATTGCATAGTCTTTATCTTCAGACTTCAATCTCATTGTAGGCATGACTATTACCCAATGGGAGTTGATACAGCCAGTCTGGTGAGCCTTTGCACCGCTTATGTATATGCCTTTGCTGTCACGCTTTGTCACGTGCACAAACATATCAGGGTCTTCCTGCTGGGAAGGCGACAATCCACGGTCACCTTTAACGTCAGTCATGGCACCAGCGATCATCAAGTTTTCCCGTTGCAACACCTTGATGAATTCTACTAGGCGATTATGATACTCAGTGTCATGTTTTTGATCGATTTCATAAGTAGTGGAATATAATGAGTTAAGTGCATCCATGCCTACGCAACGCTGGAAGCATGTACCAGTGATCTGTCCAAGCTTCCTTTGCATCTTGTTCTGGTCAACTAGATCCTGCGCGCTTTCAGCAATGTGCAAGAACCTGTTAACTTGCATTCCCGTTAGCGAAGACTGAGGGGCAGCGAGCTCTGGCTCTTCTACCGCAAGATCATAGGTCTCCGCCACAGCATTTATTGATGGCCGGATCATGGGATGATCAACTGGCTCTTTTATGAGCTCTCCAAAAAGGTATATCTTGAGATTTCTACCTCTGAGGCTTTCAATATATTCTGCCCCGTTCTTAATCGCCATGTAAGACATATAGCACATGAATGTTTATTATACTTTCTCAAGTGCAATATACTAAAGAAATAGTATCATTTGTTGCAATTTTTGCATAAATCTAAAGGCTGAAAGGTTTTGCTTGAAACCATACCCTTCAATCAGCTAATCTGGTAATAATGAGAATATATCTTCTTTACAATACCTGCTTGGATTAGCCTCCATCTGAAAAATCCTCAGTGAATCAGTATCTAAAAAGATTTCTTTAATCTGAATAACATCGGAGTTGAGTCTAAGTTTCTTTACGTATCGATTGAGTACGTTTTCAAATTTTAAAAGATTCTCATCTATAGCGAGGAGTCCTAAAGCGTCATTCGATCAATATCGAATATCTCGCACATTACATCAGGATTACTGGATATAGGTCTGGTTGGTCCTATCAAAGTTTTTAACAACTTGAAAATCCCTGCCAAACTGTGATTGTATCGATGACCTTAATTCAGGATACATAGCGGAAGGGCCATTCTTTGCCATCTTAGTTGCGGTATGATCATTACCCAACATCCACGAGCATAGATCAAAAGTCATCTGGCGCACAGCGTTCTCATCTACGATTCCAAGGCTATGGAGATATTCATGCAACAGTACCATGAATATGTAAGAGTTGTACTCTTCAGTTGATTTAACAATCCTTTTCAACAGAGTCAAGAGGTAGGTGTTGACTACTATTGCATTTGAGCCCAACATATGGTAGGCTCCGAGGCTGCTTGGCATCATTTGCAATATCAAGCTCAATCCTGCTCGGTGCAGCTTGAACTTGTGCAAGACTACGGCCTTCACTAATTCAAATGTCTCATCAAAGTCTTTCAGATTGGAGATCTTCTCTGCAAACTGCCTCTGGTCTTCTGTAAGCAATATTATTTAGTGCGTACTAGAGATGTATAAAGTATAGTGGTAATGGCTTCGCAATCTTTTTACAACCAGAATATAGTTTTACCGATGTGGGAGCAAAAGCCAAGCAGGTCAACCTGCGTGACATAATAATCAACTATCCTGATTTTCCCAAGCAAGTGATCTTGTTCCGCGATATAAATCCTGTTTTCAAAAGGAATGATGCCTTGAACTATATCGCCGATGAGTTTTACCGCGTGTATAACAAGTCAAAAGTAGATATGGTGGCGGGCATTGAATCAAGAGGGTTCATCCTAGCGACCGCGCTTGCCCTTAGATTCGGCAGAGGAATTGTGATGATTCGCAAGGCAGGCAAGCTGCCAGGTAGAACCGTCAAGAAATCTTACGATATTGAATATGGCGCTGCGATAATGGAGATTCAACAAGATGCGATAGAGAAAGGAAGCAGCATACTAATTGCTGACGATTTAATAGCAACAGGGGGCACTGCAGAAGCTGCAGCACAGATGATCAAAGAGCTTGGAGGCAAAATAGCTGGTTTTGCTTTCATAATTGAACTTTCAGACTTAAAAGGTGCCGACAAGTTGCGCAAAATGGGGTATAATGTTGAGTCATTGGTGACTTTCCATGGGGATTAGCGCGGATATTGGCATAATTGGAGGTACTGGTATGTACGATCCAGAGCTTTTCAGTGCAAAGCGCGAGATCAAGGTCCATACGCCTTATGGCGAGGCTTCAGATCTTGTAACAATAGGTGAATATTCAGGAGTCAAAGCAGCATTTGTGCCGCGCCATGGACGAGGACATAGGATACCTCCTCACAAGATAAACAATAGAGCGAATATATGGGCTTTACAGCAGTTGGGCGTCCAACGCATTATTGCCCCCTCCGCTGTGGGAAGCCTTAAAGAGTTTTTGAGGCCTGGAGACATTTCAATTCCGGATCAATTCATTGACTTTACAAAGAACCGCCAGTATACATTCTACGATGGTGGGCAGGTTTGTCATGTTTCTTTAGCTGATCCATTTTGTCCAGAGCTACGTGACATTGCGATCGATAAAATAAACAAACTAAAATACTCGCTACACAGCGAGGGAACATACATCTGTATTGAAGGACCCCGGTTTTCTACTAGGGCAGAATCAAGATTCTTCCGTGATGTGATGAAGGCAGATATTATTGGTATGACGCTCGTACCAGAGGTCAACCTTGCAAGAGAAGCCCAAATATGTTACTTATCTATAGCTACAATCACTGACTATGATGTTTGGGCAAATCACCCAGTGACCTCTGCAGAAATAATCGATACACTTGCCAAGAACGTGGAAAAAACAAAGAAAGTGATTACAGAGTTGGTGGCTACAATTCCTGCAACAAGAAACAAATGTACATGCAGCAAGGCGCTTGAGGGTGCCCTAGTCTGACGGGGGCTTTGACCCTTCCGGCAAAATAATGTCACCTTCAATCAACTTGCGCTGAATCGCTATTTGTAGCTGCTCTGGGTCAACCCCCATTTTCGCTATCTTGTCTAAACTGGTCTTTGATATCTTGATACTTGCATTGTGACCTCCAATGCGACCAAATGCTATTGCAGTAAACCGGAATTCCTGACCTTTGACAACAAAATATCCAGATAACTTACTAGCTATTTCACTTCCGCTAGCGCTTTTTACAAACACAGTAACTGGAATATCATTATCGCGTATCATGTACTGGTGCATCAGTCACTTCCATATTACGGTTGACATTTTCTTCCACCAAAAAGCTCCACCACTCAGGGTCAGCGATTTTAAAGTCTCTGACATTCACTTCTACTGTACGGTCATTTGCATCAATAAATTTCATGTTGCCTTCCTTTATTATCTTAATAAGCCGCCAGCGCAAGTGACCTTGGAGGTTTCGGTTAATCGCCACACCCCATTTTTTGTCTTTGTCAATCTTGGGCATACCAAGGTAATCTACGATTTCTAAAATCCCTAAACGCTTTTCTTCACAGAACATTTCTTTTGTCAGAAGACTTCGCCATATATCCACAGAACCCATCGTCCTGCCATTCTCGTTGATATTTATTACACCAAAATAGACCACCTTATCACCGCCAGTTGGGTCTGAAGTCTTCATGATTAATGTCCCTTGTTCCATATTGCCACTTATTTAGTTCTTGCATTCTCATAGGGCCTTTCAAGTGCAATGCCAATGTTGTCAATCTTAAGGTTCCTTTTGAAGGGCATGTGCTCTTCCGCGCAACGCCTTCTATAACGATTTGTTATTGCAAACCTAGGATGAAGTGACTCAAATTCAGTATCTGTTATTTCAATGACCATGCCTCTGTTAACCAGTGATTTTGCCACAGCAAGTGCACGCTGCTCGTCGCTCCAGCCTAGCTCAATTGAAATTTTAGCTGGATCCATTTTACCTTTTTTCACAATAGCGATGTAAACCTTGGCTTCCTCTTCACTTATCTTAAGTTCGGAAGTGATGACTTGCTCCATATTTGAGGTATTGATCGTCATATCACATTCTTTCTAATTCACTGATTTGAGTATATATCCTTCAAAATGCAGGCCATGTGTCATATGATTAGTCTTTATAGCATCTATTAATTCTCTGTTGTTCTAAACTGCTTGCTTAGAAACGATTCGACTTTGGCATAAAGAAGCCAGATCTAAGTAAAGATCGATTAATCATGCAGCCATGTAACTTTCTATTGGAAACAACATCATTATATCACAGAGTAAGTGGAGGAAGCCAAAGATCTGGTTTCGCTACTCTTCTTCTCCTTTCTTTATCAACTTTGAGATATGCGGTATTCTTGGCACTCCAACAGCAAATGCGGTAGCTACAGCTGCCATGAAATAGTATTCGTAGCCGATAGCCATCCCTATGGAGGCTGCAAACCATATAGCAGCTGCTGTAGTCAAATTTGTAATTTTCTTATCTCGCTCACTCTTGAGAATGATCCCAGCTCCAAGAAAGCCGATACCAGAAACTACTTGCGCCGCAATTCTGGACGTAGAGTTAGGATCTATCACCGAAGAGAGGAATGTGAATATCGCCGTACCGCCAATAACAAGGCAGTGTGTGCTGATTCCAGCAGGCTTTCCCCTTGATTCTCTTTCTGCGCCTATTGCAAAGCCGGCAGCAAGGGCAATGCCAATCTCCACCAAGAACTGCAGTTCATATCCTGTAGGCAGATCCTCAAAGACCAATTCGTGTTTCTAAGTATAGATTATGATTGCTCTCTTTATTGACCATTTTTGCCGTAGTAGAAGTTTTTCCAAGCAAACTAAATGTCATCATGATCTATCAAAAACGGGCTAAGGCTATATGAGTCAACGGTGTTATATGCCTCCCAACAGAAAAAAGAAAGACATGTAAGGGTTGTAACTATCATACACCTACGGATCATACACCTATGGCCGGTGATGCAACCACTATACCACTGAGTGATTGATCTCCGCTATTGCTTCTATCTAATCTTCCGCTGCCGCTCTCCCGAATTCCCCCATGACTTCCAAAACCCTTATGATGATGTCCACCTTCACATCCCAGATCCTCTAAATATAATGGCATATCTCCAGAGGTATACAATACTGCACCATTTCCTTCATCCACGACCACAGTACTGCTTGTTTCAGACTCAAAGTGTGCAACTTTAACTATGTAAACTAGATATCCTTTTACTATTC
>JBQGBZ010000362.1:0-24564 GCA_052038215.1 Nitrososphaera sp. | reverse complement strand
AATTATTGCTGAGCTCTTTCACGGGAAATTCGAAAACTTGAAGGTTGGCGCAGAATGGGTTAGATTTTCACCTTCGGACAGATTTGAAGGTGGCTCGGTCAAATTTGATATTGGCACAGCTGGTAGCATCCCTTTGACTCTGATGACTGTAATTCCAGCAGTTTCATTCTCTAACAATAATCTTCATATCGAGATCACGGGGGGGACAGACGTCAAAGCAAGCCCAACAATCGATTATATCAAGCACGTTGTTGCAAAAAGCTATCTGAGTATTGGTTCAAAGTTCTCGGTGGATGTGTTGAAGCGTGGATATTATCCAAATGGAGGAGGTATAGTGCAATCAACCATCAATCCCTGCAGAAGCCCTGACACGATTGAATTCTTGGCGTCTAGGCATCTTGAGCCAAAGATTATCAGTGTCTGCAGCCACCTTCCAGTGGATGTAGCAAAGCGACAGATATCTTCCGCCCTGATCGCCTTGGAAAAAAAGGATATCCGATGCAATAATTATACTGCATCAATAGAAAGCTCTAATTCTCCAGGATCTTCAATCCTGGTTTACTGCGCCTCTGACCAAGGCATCTACATCGGTGGCGATTCAATCGGGGAGCTTGGCAAACGTGCAGAGGTCGTCGGACTGGAGGCTGCAGAGCGATTCTTGCAAAGTATCCTTTCAAAGGCTACTATAGACTCGTTTCTTGCAGACATGCTAGTTGTTCCGCTTGCATTGAGTAAGGGCAGATCAAGGTACCGGATTGGGAGGGTTACCCAACATTTGCTAACAAACTTGCGAGTTGTAAGTGACATGATTGGATGCAAATACAATATAGATAATCAAGGCAGAAATTATATTGTCACGGTAGAGGGCTAGATGCCGGTATTAAGCAGCGCTGCCAATAGGAGTATTGCAACTGAAAAGACGACAATGACCTCGCCAAGAATAATTATCTTAGTTCGTACTGATTGAACATAAATGCTACCTCCCTGACCCGACATTATCTTGCGTTCCATATCCGCATCGAGTAGCCTGATATGTATAACATATGCTAGGATAGTTCCTATGACTAAGATGATTTTTATGAGCAAGATATTGCCATAAGTTGTGTCAAGAAGAGCGCTAGGCTCCTCAAAATAAGCGCGAGAGTTGTAGATGCCGCTTGCTATTAACACAGCGAAGGCAGGAATAGATATCTTGTTGAATCGTCTTCCGATCTTGACCATCAACCCCACCATTTCTTCGAGGGACTTAGTATGGGACTTGAGAACCGGAACAAGCACGATCCCCAGAAAGATTGAGCCCCCAACCCATATTGATGCACCCAGCAGATGGACCCACATCACGAGGCCATCAGATACAGCCATAATGTTTTTTCGCATTGTGGTAATATATTACTGACGCCACATTTCTTGCAAAATCTAAACTTTCAGTGGACTTGACATTGGCTACTCTTAACTCAAAAATACACCATTGCACGACGAGCGAAGAACTAAATTGTCAAAACCTTGTCCCCCTGTGGGAGGCAGTCCTTTGTGAGGAAGGATACTGAATCCTACGGATCCTACGGATCTCGCAACAGAGCCAAGAGTACTATAAAGCAATACTTGATTCAATTATTATTATCAAAATTTGGCCTCAAGTTTCATTACTGACAGCTAATTCCGGAGATAGTAGTTTGCAAAAGAGCATATACTTCAAACATTAAATTATTGACGGAAAGAAATACTATTGCTTAGACGATACCCCTTAGTAACCGCAGATTCAAGCTAGCAAGATTTTATTGTATGAAGCTTTTTCTACATCAAAAATCCTAATGTGAACGGATGAACGAATAGCATCTCTTTCTAGAAAGGTTTTAATCAGCTCTATAAGACAGCTCTCAACGTAGTTGATAATAGGCCCCAGAAGAATCGTGCTTATCGGAGCCATTGTTGCAGTCGCCCTTGCTATCATTTTCTATCCGCTTATTGTACAAACGCCCTTTGATCCAGAAAGAGTCACAATCCAATTGACGGGGGTCGAACCACAGTCTGGAAGCGAAGATGAACAAAGACTTGATCTTAGAGTGGCCCTTCAAATGACAAACACTAATGAATTTACCCTTACCACTTCCAAGATTGCCTATGATTTATTTGCAGACGGTACTCCTGTAGGGTCAGATACCCTATCATATGAAGACGTCCCTGTAACAGGCAGACCAGCTTTATTTCCAAACCAACCGGTGACCATATCTGACACGATGACACTGCAATACACAGATGAGAATGCGAATCTCTTCAGCAGGATACTGAATAATAGCACTGATATTAATTGGCGAACAGATGGCTCTGCGACAATCGAATCTGGTACTACACTGCAGGAAAAGACATTCTCAAGTGAGTTAGGTTAAGAAAAGATTAAGAAAAAGATGAAGGGAAAGAATAACAATGCGGTCACCGGGATTTGAACCCGGGTTACGGGCTAACTCCGCGTATCGCATGGAAGGCCAGTGTCCTAACCAAACTAGACGATGACCGCAATATCCCTAGTCCTATAGAAACCCAATATATACATTATATATATCGGCAAGTAAGCGTACTATTGGATCTTTATTTCAATCAATAAATGATATTTCATTCGCTCCTTCCCAGACTTCGAACGTATATGTCGCTGTGATCGTATCGAACCTTGAGAGGCTTCCCTCATAATGGACGACAAGAGCAGAATCTAATCTCTACAATCATGAATATAAATGCCATAGAGATGATACGTTAATGTCAGTCTGGAAAAATGATATTTAGTAGTATATCCGCTGCCCTGTTCTTGGCTTGCTGCTTGTAGTTTTCCATAGTCTTTTTAGGAACATCAACTGCCTTTTCTCTTTCAACTTCATCTACTGACCTGTGATCAAGAGCCCCGTAAAACTGTACCTTATAACCTTTAAGCCGGCCTGCGACTGTGGCCTTGAAAATCTCATGCAACCAAACTGAGCCAATAAAATAAATAAATGGAGGGTTCGGTTTGGTCTTCATCATCTCCGCCATTCTACCAATGGTCTGGGCCATGTTCCGCGAATCACTGTCTATTGCGATGATCTCATTACTGATTCCACCCTTGACAAGTTCGTCTTTGACCTTTTCAGCAGGCTCCTGAGCTCCTACTATCATCACCATAGTCTTATGTCTGTCAGGTCTTGACTTCATGATCATACCATAAGTCTCAAGGCCGACCTTTATCCTCTCCTTTATGTAATCCGGAAGCTCACCATTCGTTTCCGACTTGCCCTTATGTATTGCATATAGAACGAGTAAATTGCCGTCAGTGAATCGGTATTCGGACATAGATTAGTACCACATCGAAGTTACTTTCTTTGGAACGGAGATCTGCCTCTCAATCTCGTCGAGCCGTTGCAGACATTCTGGATTCTTTTGTAGGTCATGGAATTTCTTATCATGCCTTATTTTTCTCAAAACTTCTAGCACTTCATCTGTAGAGACTCCATGCTTGATGTCATACTCTATTTGCTTGGCACAGCTTGAGACAGTGCTATATCTTTTGTAATTTCGTTTTTCGAAAGAAGAAGCGTCTGGTGAAATGCCCTTTACAAAACGGACTATTACCTTTTCAACATGTTCAAGATGCCAGTCCTTCATAGCATAATTATTGGGCTTCATAATTGCTGCTCTCTATTGTCTAGTATGTCAGGTTATTTAATCTCTTGTTCTAATCTATAGGTAATCAGAAAGATCTACTTTTTCTTCTCCGGGAATCTTGGCAATCTCAAATCTCTCTTTTGCCTTGAATATGGTTGCAGTCGCATCTATGCCTAACTTTGTTGTCAGTAAATTATCTTGGTCACTTGAGGGGTCGAGACTGGATCCTTTTGCCTTGGGAATCACTGTGAGGTCTGTATCAGCTTGACATCTTGTGGCAATAGCATACTCGACTGCAATTGGATCTGTCGGGTTGATATCATCATCTACCACTATTGCTATCTTAAGCGAGGGATGAGCCGTAAATGCTGCCAAAAGCGCATTCTTAGGTTCGCCCTCCAAACGTTTCTTTATCTGTACCACAGCCGATAGCCAGTTACTGCCGCCATCTGTAAGATGAACTGATTGGGTCGTAGGAACCACATTTTTGATGTAGTCATACATTTTTGCCTCGACAGGCAGTCCCATTAGCAGGCGATGTTCTGCGTAGCCTGGCAGGATGTCGTGATAGATGGCATTATTGCGGAACAATATCTTTTCAAGCTCAAACACTGGCTGTTTGCGTTTGAAATCGTAGGTGCGGAGCATTTCGACCATCCATTCTTCATGCGTCATGTCGTTCAGGATCCTTCCTTCAAGAATGATTTCGGCATGAGTTGGAACATATAATTCCGAATAGCTTGTCTTCGATAGTACAAGACTACCATCAAGGAGCGAGTTGGCTATTACCATCTCGTCGACACCATATGCTGCCTGATACGCCGCTGCGATGTTTACAGCCGGATGTACCCCGATCGCAATTGCAACTTTCAAGTCCTCGCCATGGTCACGGGCATAAGTGAAGCACTTGTGAAGATGTCTGCTCTCTACCATACGTATAGCCATATGACGATCATCAAGACGAAGGAGCCGATGAGTGGACTGGTTCTGTTTACCCTTTTCCTGATTCTCAGAAAACACTATAGAGGAAGTGATAAACGGTCCAGCATCCTTTTCAAAATGTGTAACTATGGGTAGATCATACAAGTTTCTAGATGAATTCTCTTCAAAAAGTCCGCTGTCTTGTGTCCTTACAGGATCCGATAGAGTGTTGAGAGCTTCAGTAACCCGAGTATGAATATTTTTTTTAACGTCATGTTCATTTGATTTTCCGGTTGTGCCTCCAAGAGCAAGGTAAAATCTTCTGGGGGTTGCTAGAACATTACATGTGATTCTAATCTTGCTATCCCTCACATTCTCAAAGAATACTGCTTGTTTGCCGTCCAATTTTGCAGTAACTGCAGCAATTTCATATTCTGTATTGACCTCTCTCGTTACATGTACAAGTTCATTTTCCTTCTCCAGCATCATCATAAAGCCGCGAAAATCTTTGTTACCTTTTTTCATGGGTTTTGCTTGTGACAGTGTTCATCACCCCTTCCATAATTGCCTTCATGTCATCAAGCTCAAGCTGGTTCATGCTGTGCAGCGAGACCAATGATATGCCATTTATCATGGAGCATATCTTCTCCGCCAGCGTGTTGATAAAAATTGAATCGTACTTGCTTGGTATGACCTTAGCGGTACTGATTTTATTGGATGAGCTGATACCTATAGAGACAGCTCCTATCCGTGGTTGGCCTTCTGTTATCACTATAAAGCAGCCGTTTAGAAAAAAAGTTATGATCAGAAAAAAATTGCGTGAAGTGCTTTGGCTAACGATCCTGGTCACAAGAACCTCTGGCTCGTTTTCCATTGGCTTATCTTACGCGAACTGTAATAGGCTTTGCCACTTTGAAATCAGCTTGCTTGCGTGTTCTCGCCCTAAGCTTTGCCTTGTATTTTAAGTTTCTAGGCTTAGTCCTCAGCCTATAGCCACAACATGGGCACCAAAGTCCATCCCATTTTATAAATATCTCACATATCTGGCATCTTTTCTGTCCACTAGCGTACCTGCCCGATCCAACAGGCTTTTGAGCCTTATGACGGATACATATACCTTTACAAGTCATTTCTTTTTATCACCTGGTAAAATGACTAACGCATCCCAAGGCCACATTAGCCCCAGTTAGTCTAGTCTTATACCAGGATCAATTATGCATTATATGTATTTAAGATTTAGACAATTTCTTTACTTAGAAATTACTGAATTTTGCAAGATTTATATATTCTTTGTAGACTCTTTTTGTAAAGATTTGAGAGCTATGTCTTTTCAATATATTTATTTATCATATCTTTTTTTGGTCAAAGGAGATGATTGTTGTTATTATTATAACAAGAACAAAATTATTTCACAAATTGTAACTTAACTTAACAAGTAATCTTAAATTTAAAGCCAGTGCTGAATCTTGAGGAAGTCACCAATTGGCTCTTTTTTGAGAAGCTTGATAAGCGAAAGAGCTTGGGGAACTGAGAGCATTGGTTTCTTAAAATGGTTGTCCGTTCCTATCCTTGGACAAGCGACCTGCACAAAAGCGTCTATTCCCTTAAAAATTTGAATACGTTCCTCAGTTATCTCTGTTAAGGCTATTATCTGGATCCTCTTACCCAACTTCTCAAATTCCTTTTTTAGCTCTATTGCTCTTAGATGAGCAAACTGGCCTTCCTTAAGTCCGATGATAATCCCTATCTTCTCGGCATCAAGGGCTTTATAGATAGAAAGGATTGCTTTTTTCTGCATGCCTTGGGCAAATTCATTTACTTCGGTATACTCTTCAAAATATGGATCAAGCATGTACGTCGGCTTTTCCGTAGACAAAGCAACACCTGCAGAGTGAAACATGCTTTGTCCTAAGAAGATGCATGCCTCTACTTGTTCATGCACTCCATGGGCTGGGTAAAATTCACAGCCAAATACTTGCGCATCACGAAGCTGGCCCCTACCTCTTCCAATTATGACATTATAGCCATGATCTTCGAATATTTTTTTTACTCCATCTACTTGGTGAAGGTGCTGACTGTCGGTTACAAGAGACACTGTCTTGTACTTCCCTACAAGATCACTTGCACATTTTTTAGCTATGATGTCAAAGCTTATATCATCAAATGCGCCTATCATCACGACCTTCTGGCCAAAAGTATCAATCGCAATAGTGTGGCCAATATTGAACAAGATGTCCGCAGACAACATATCTGCAGCATGGGTGTTAAGGTCGCATGAACCCCAGCATGTATCACCTATGATATAAACTTGAATGCTAAACACTTCGGCAATATGATCGGCTGTATCTTGCAACTTTGGGATGAGTGCCTCAGGACCATTTAGCGCCACTGATCTAGGTTTCCTGAGTTCTATTGCTTCGAAAATACTTTTCTCATCTATTCTGATTGTCATGTTTGTCGCTTTGTCACCCTGATTGCAGATTTTGGGCATACTGCTTCACATCCAAAGCAGTAAATACAATCACGCTCTCTTCTTGGTATAGCTTTCCTGTCCACCCCTGCACCGTGCCAATCAAACACGTTTACTGGGCAAACTTCAATACACGCACCGTCACCTATACACGAATCAAAGTCGACTGCCACATTCGTGCCATAGATCCCTTGGTCGCTTGATGCATCCTTCCAATTACTTAGCCCGTCACAGATCGTAGCAACCTTGTTGCTCTGGAAATCTGGATCAATAGGCAATACGTAAAAGAACATTTTGCCAAACTCAATTTAAATCATGCTATAAAAGTTTAGAGGCAGCCTGCCGGTACCACCGTTAGCAAAAGGCCCCATCTCAAGCCCTGCAAGATCCATCACGTAGACGTACCAGCAGGGTTATGACGCCTTAGAGTTGCTCCCTCCCGGACCTCACCCATTTCGGCGATTTGCGGTCGAGACTCCGCCTTCGCGTAGATCGCCGCTCATAACCATCCAGCACGGCATGATTTCATTTCAGCAAAGCAAGCGGGTCCCTCCTGCCAGCGGATTTACCCGACAGTTACTGATCCTGGCATAAAGCCGATTTCCAGTATGGGGTACGGCTAGCACCCCGATCCTCCCTGCCTCTATGTACCATTAGTAAAATGACTATATTTGCTTGTTGGATGTTATAAGATACTTAATGTCCTACATACTGAGCAGATATCGCCTGTAGAAATGCGATCACACCTTGAACACTTCCGGACTTTCGAAGACGGCGACCTGTTGTCGCGTAGAAGTTTTGAGATTTTTATCATAGAATTATAGGCATTGTATTTGATGCCCGGATGGTCCGTCTCAAGTCTATTGAAAAATTCGCGCAAATCTGTGCGTATACTTTCATTCATATAGGGACATTCTTCGGACTGAAACGGAATATCGAGCTGGAGTGCGTAAAAGGCGATCTCATATTCATAAATTTCAACAAAGGGTTTTACTTTTTTCATGCCTTTTTGCATGTATTCCACGGGTTCAGGGTATATCCATCCGATGCGTTCTACGTCGCCGGCAAGCAAATTGATCATGAATGTTTGAAGTTGATCATCCAGGTTATGGGCAGTCGCAACTATATCAGCTCCTACTGTTTCTGCAGCAATATCTAATGCACGTCGGCGGAATGTACCGCAGATAGCGCAAGATGATGTTTTTTGAGATGATCGTTGAATTATGGCTCGATCCATATCCATTCCAAAAAGTGATTGGTAACTGAGCACTTTGCTTTCTATATCAAGCTGTGCGCAAAAGTCCCTCACTATCTGAAGAGATTCATCTCGATAACCCTTGATACCTTCATCTATCGTGACTGCAACTAATTCGTTACAGTTGTTTTGATGTTGGTCGAAAAGCACCTTTAAGACGTACAATAGTGACAAACTATCCTTGCCGCCAGACACTCCTACTGCAACCTTATCACCATATCCTATCATTGAATACTTCGAAATAGTCTTTGCGGCCTTGCTTTCAATTGAGCGCAGGAAACACTTCTTACATAGATACTCGCCTGAATGAGCTCTCAAGTAGATACCCTCTACTTTTTGACACTTGGTGCAGCAAGGCATAACGCATAATAGCAAAGTACATGAGTTATTAACCATTCGAACACGAATCGTTAATAAATCGAAAATAATGCATCATTTCTGTGCTGCTACATTCAGAGTTACTGGACGAAGTCAACCTCAAAATACTAGACATTTTGAGTCGAGATGCATCGCGTCCATTTGTTGATATAGCGAAGGAGCTTGAAATCTCTGATGCGACAGTACACATCCGGGTTAAGAGACTACAGGCAGCTGGTATACTTCGTAAGTTCACCATCACAACAGACAATGCGCTTTTAGGCTACGACCATCTTGCATACATAGGAATAAACATCAGCAAAGGTTCTGGGGACGAGGTCCTGGGAAAATTGTCACAGCTCGATGAGATATTAGAACTGCATGAAATGTATGGCCAGTTCGATTTACTTGTGAAGATACGTGCAAGAAACCTCGAAGAGATGCGAGATATTATTGTGAACAAGATTAGTAGTATCCCGCAAATAACGGAAGCACAATTGATGACGGTATTAAAGACTATTAAGGAAGAGCACATGATTTCCTTGAAAAGAGACATTGTTGATGCTGTAGGTCCAGCTGCTACATAGATGTGCTCTCACTTTTGCTGCTTGTCTTTCTTTGACGACTGCCACCAGTCAAGGTACTCATCATGATGCTTTCTACGTGGGTCGTCTTTGGATCTCTTGGCCTTGTCACGCAACTCGTCTAACTTTTCAGAAGTTGCAAAGAGCCCGCAGCTTTTGCATATAAAACTCTTGCTACTAAGGTCATACTTTAGCTCCCCTCCACATTCGGGACAAAAGCTTGCCAATTACTAGCCCTATTTCATTAGACCAATAAAAGGTTTTCAAGTAAGTCTAGATAACAAGGACCAACATGATCTCATTCTATATAGATCTCATCCTTATTCAACTCACTGCCAAGGTTCCAATGTTATTGTTCCAATGTCTGCATTAACTCTTGCCTTCCGCCCCTGCTCTAATTGAGATATCACGCTTACATGAGGTAAGTTCAGAACTGGAATATTGGCTAGGGCACAACCGGAGGCTGTAGTGATGTCTGCATTGGAACACACAACTGCGCTTGGTGCGTTTCCATACTCCTTTAGAGAGTATATCACATATGCGCCAACGCTGCTTCCGATTGCATACGGAAGTATGAGTATTGACTCTTTGAGTGACTTGCCGTAGAGCTCATGCAACGGATCTGATATTGTTCCGTTCTTGGCATCGACCATTGCAAGAAAATTTATCGGCTGGGTCGTGACAAGCATTTCTCCCTCACCAATACCTCCAACAATTTTACGACAATTAGAAATTATCATCTCATGTATTCCTCTGCAATTGTCTTGATGTCTTTGAGTGCAACTTTTAGTTTGTTGGACCTGGATAGGTAATATGCTCCCTTAATGCTGTTTGTAATCACTGCATCAAATTTGTCTTTAGTAATGTACGGTGTAAGACAGATGCAGGAATCGCATCTAAATTCGGCTCCCGACTTTTCGATCTTGTTTGCAAGACCTGTCTTTGCCGAATTATTATAGATTGCCCGTGAACAAAAAATAATGCATCGTCTTGTGAACTTTCTACTTTCAGTGATATTTGCAAGAAGCTTCAACTCATTTATGCCAAGTTGCGGGCTTCCAAGGGTGATAATGTCCCCGTCGTTGGCGCTACTAAGTTCATCCCTAACCGACTGGGCTTCTTTTTTCCCAAATGTGATTTTTTCTTTCGCTTTTCCTCCAAAAGTGAACATACCACAGGAACCTGACGTCCCAATGGCACCACAAAGTGCCTTTGCCTGAATCGTGTCCAATTTTTTGACCCTGCTAAGGGCAACACAGCTATCCTTTACCTCTCTGCCAGCGAAATATCCCAAAAGACCATAGTCGAGCTCAGTCATAAAATCAAAGTCAGGTTCAACCGCAATTTTCGGCTTCCTAGACTCTTCAAGTCGAAGATCTGAGAGAGGAGTCTTGCCAGTGACAGCACTTGCCATTGCAGACAGTGCACTTTCTTTATTTGTCATTATTCCCAAAATTGAATTTGAAAAGACTGCAGCATTGCTTTCTGCAAAGCTAACAATCGTGCCTTTTTGGGGAATCTCAAAAACTTCATAAGGTGTACACGTAAAAGAAGGCGTGGCACCCATTCGTTCATATGATATAGCTATGTTTTCTTGTCTCTGCTGGAAATTGTGAGATATGTCCTCAGGCTTGCTCCTGTCATACCCCATAGGGTTTATTGTGGCCCTTATTGCGAACTTGGCCTCATTACTAAATTTTTCAAGGAACCGCATGCCCTCGTCTCCTATGGTATTATAGTTTACGCCGGAGATGTGGGCCCATTTTGTCGGGACAAGCTTTTGGGCGCCTGTTGCCTCCCCTATTGCAACCAGAATTCTATAGGCAGTAGCAAGTTCTTCACCATTGTCCCCATCAAGTGCTTTTTCCTCATCCCTTGAAAGCTTCATGCGCTCATAATTCAGATTAACGTATAAGAATCATTTCAAATCATTACTCTTGATGCAATTGTTGATCTGAAATCATACCTTCTAGATAAAGAAATGAAGGATTAAGAATAAGGATACATAATCATCTGATGCATAGGCATGAGTCTACAGGACTCGATTGTTATTCAAAAATGGAGAGGAATTATACCTAGATTCTTGCTCTTCTTTTAGCTATGATTGATGTTGTCATATACAGCACAAATCCGCAGACCACAATAATTAATCCATAAAGGGACAGGGCACCTCTTTCGAGGTATTGGCCAAATGCAACTAGTAAAGCACCCATAATCAAAAGACCGATTCCGGCGCGCGCAGAACCGGGCATCTGTACCTTCTTCTGTTTTTTGGACAACGCTTCTGTTAAGATTTTAACGCTACATAATGTTATAGTTTTTATGGAATTCGTGAGAAGGTAAAAACGGCAGAATGAAAATAGCAGTTGTTGGAATCGGGGTCGCAGGTGCGTACCTGATGAACAGGCTAAGCGATGATCAAAGTAATCAGGTGGTAGGATTTGAACGGATGCCAAAGAATGAACATGATGCAGTGTGTGCTTGGGCAACATGTCAAAACGTAATGGTCGGCCTCACACGAAAATGTGGCCTTAATTTCGACGACTATGTTTTGCATAACGGGAGGCATATGCAGGTAGGCTTGGAAGAGAATGGGAGCATTGACATCCAGCTCAAGGGAATGGTGAGCTATGACAAGCTGCGTCTGATCCAAGATATGATAAGGGGTACAGAAATAAAGTTTGGAAGAGCTCCGAGGAAGGAGGAACTCGAATCTGACTTCGATCTCATTATCGACTCAACCGGATTTCATCGTAATTATCTGCCAAGGATTGAAAACGAGACTTGGATCCCTTGCGTGCAGTACAAAGTCCGCTACCCTCGAGGTAAGGAACCTTTCGATGACTTTTATTTGCGAGCATTTCCGTCTATGACCGGTTACTTTTGGTATTTCCCTCTTGGTAATGGTCAGGCTCATATAGGAGCAGGCGATTTCCTTAAAACCCGCAATTCTTTTGTAAATGAATTTTTGAACAAGTATGACTGTGATATAATAAAAAAGGTGGGAAGGCCCGTCAGATTGACCCCTCCTGAAAACTGCGAGCCCTTTACTGATGGTCGCAAATCAATAGGTGCAGGTGAATCGATAGGGACGGTTTATCCTCTGTTGGGCGAGGGCATAATTCCGTCAACTTGGTGCGCTGAACTCCTTGTGGAGAATCTCCATGATATCGCACAGTATAGGAAGGCAGTCTTGGAAAAGTTTAAGATATATTCTCTTGTCTTCAGGTTCATCGAGCTAAAGATAACAGGCAAGTTCAACATAGTAAAGCATGGCATGGATATGCTCAAATTATACAGTCATATGAAAGGAGAAGAAGAGCGATACGGCATGAAAGTTAAAATGAGCGATATGCTAAAGGTTTCGCAGATCTAAAGCTTTAAAAATCTATCAAGGTGAGTGAATCTAATGAGTGCAGCTAGCGATCAATCTAGACAGCAGGAATTGGCAGCAATAGAGCAGAGAATAAATGAGTTAGTTCAGCAATCAAGAATTCTTGAAGCATATATGAATGACATCATGACCCGACAGGTGACATTAAGCAAGTTAATGGAGGAGGCGCATCTTGCTTCAAACACGATTCAAACCATCACCTCTGAATCTGACGTCGAGTCACTGATGCCTATAGGCATCGGAGTTTATGTTAAGACCGTGGTTCCTCCTATGAAGAAGTTGCTCATTAACTTGGATGCTGGTGTAGCTATTGAGAAGAGCAGAGAAGACGCTCTCAACTACGTGGAAACTAGGATAAAAGAGTATGAAGTAGCAGCAAGGCAACTTGAAGCTCAGAGGCAGGAAATAGCGATGCGTATTAACCAGCTCCAGGCACAGATAAACCAGATGGTTCAGGCTGCACAGCAGCAGCACGGCTAATGTCTGTACTGGTTGAAAAAAATCATGTTTGACAAACTAAAGAAGGCTTTTTCAAGAGCTGCCAAGGGCGTAGTTCAAAAAGAGCTTACTGAAGGAGTTCTAGATGATATACTCCTTGATCTCCAGATTGCACTTCTTGAAAGTGATGTAGCCCAGGAAGTAGTTGACGACCTATCCGTGAAACTAAAAAAAGAGCTCCTTGGACTAAAGTTGGAAAAAGAGCAGGAAGCAGCTGAGATAGTCCAGTCAAAATTGCAAAACGCATTAGCTGATATTTTTGCACGAACTGATAGGTTTGATTTAATTGAAAGAATAAAGTTGAAAAAGGATGGTAGCGTGGGACCCTTTGTAGTTGTTTTCCTGGGCATTAACGGAACGGGCAAAACAACCACTGTAGCAAAGATAGCAAACCTCCTACGAAGGGCTGGATTTTCAGTAGTAGTGGCAGCAGGTGACACGCATAGAGCAGGCGCTATCGAACAGCTCGAACAGCATGCAAGTAGGCTATCTCTTAAGATAGTCAAACAGAGATATGGAGCTGACCCATCGTCAGTAGGCCGCGATGCGTATGATCATGCAAAAAAGAACCATATCGACATAGTTCTGTTGGACACAGCTGGTCGAATGCAGACCTCAAAGAACTTGATGGATGAAATGGGCAAGATAGTGAGAGTGGTTAAGCCTGATGTAAAATTGTTCATTGGCGATGCGCTTGCAGGCAATGATACAATAAACCAGGCGAGGGAATTTTTTCAATATACCAATTTTGATGGTGCTATCTTAACCAAGGTAGACGCAGATGCCAAGGGAGGCTCTGCAATCTCAATCGCACACATTACTTCAAGACCCATCGTATACATTGGTATAGGGCAGGGTTATGACGATATTATCCCTTTTGACTCAAACAAATTCATCAGTTCATTGTTTGAGAGCGGGATGCAGACAGGTGTAAGTATCGAGGAGACCCTCTCTATACAAAATACACCCGAATCAACACCACAACTAGCACGATCAGATAATATGCAAGCCATTACGGAAGAGGAAAAAGACGTACTATTGCTATCCAAGCGTTCCGCAGAATCGTTGGACACTATGGATGAACGTAGCCTCCGTGAAGAGAAGGAGGAGCGACAGATAAAGGAAATTGAGCCCAAACCTATTTTGCATCAACCTGAGACATCACAGGTTAAAGTGGACCAACCAAAGGAAAAAAAGAGGAGGTTCGGATTCTTTGGAAAGAAAATGACTGAGGAGGACCGTGAAGACCAAGAGAGCAATAAGAAGGAGGAAAAGCATGAGCTGGAGGAAAAACTGGTAGAAGGTGAAAAGGAGGAAGAAACGGCGAAGGTAAAGCAAGATCAGAGACAGATCAGGGACAATGAAAGTAACCTCCAAGAAGATAATGATACAAAACAGAAAGAAGGACAAGAAAAGGTCGTCTATCTAACGGATGAAGACATTGAAGATCTCCTTAAGTAAAAAAGATATCTTAAGCATCTCAGACCTGAACACAAAAGAGATCGGTACTGTCCTGATGCTTGCGTCCAAGCTCAAGCGCGAAAAGAAGTGGGGCAAGGCTCGGCCTCTATTGCGGGGGAAGATACTTGGAATGATCTTTCAAAAGCCGTCGACTCGGACCAGAGTGAGTTTTGAAGTTGGCATGTTTCAGTTAGGCGGAGGTGTAGTTTACCTTGGCGCAAATGATATCCAACTATCTCGAGGAGAAACTATCGAAGATACTGCCAAAACGCTTTCACTATACTTGGATTGCATAATGGCACGAGTCTACAACCACAATGATCTTCAGAAACTGGCGGGATATGCTTCGGTGCCAGTCATAAATGGCCTTTCAGACTCATTTCACCCATGCCAGGTTCTAGCAGACCTCATGACAATACAGGAGCAGAAGAAAAAATTGAAGGGATTACAACTCGCTTGGCTTGGCGATGGGGATAACGTATGCAATGACCTTATGCTTGGTTGTGCCAAGACTGGCATAAACATGACTGTTGCGTGCCCAAAGGGCTATGAACCACTAAAAGATATTGTGGCGCTTGCTAAGGCTGAGGGGAAAAAAACTGGTGCAGATATCGAGATAACAGAAGATGCAACTTCTGCAGTGAAAGACGCAGACATTATAGCGACAGACACTTTCATCTCAATCGGTAAGGAAGATGAGCGTACTACTAGGGAGTCTATTTTTTTGCCAAAGTATCAAGTGAATATTGATACTATGAAGCTTGCAAAAAGCGATGTAATATTTATGCATTGTCTGCCAGCGAAGCGCGGTATGGAAGTGACAGCCGAAGTTATTGATGGCAAGTGGTCAGTTGTATGGCAGGAAGCAGAAAATAGATTGTATACGCAAAAGGCGCTACTCTGTCTTCTGATGAAAGCAGCATTGTAGCTATTGTTTTGCTGAGGCCCTTCTACGCCTGCTATACCAGAATCCAGTAACTGCGATTGCTGCCGCTGCGATAAGTATAAGGGTGATGATAGAAAATGCGGACGATAACTGATCTGAAAAGTTCCTCCACGCTTCTCCCAGATAATATCCTACAAGCGTCAAGATAATACACCATAAAAGCGAGCCAGCAAATGTATAGCCAACAAATTTTGCAATATTCATACGGCTTATCCCGGCGGGTATTGATATTATTTCACGGATACCTGGAATCATCCTAGCTGTAAATACTGCAACTGAGCCATATCTTTCAAACCATCTCTCAGCCTTCTCGATCTCTTGCTCGCTTATTCTAACTCGTTTGCCAAAGCGTATGATTGCAATCCTTCCGACCCTGGCTGATACAAAAAAGATTAGTACTGCCCCTACAGTAGATCCAAGTGCACCCACAGTAGCCAGGCCAATTGTATTTTCAAGTCCAAGTCCTCTACTCTGGGCTATAAAACCTACAAGTGGAAAGATCACTTCGCTTGGAATAGGAGGAAAGATCACTTCAAGAAAAGCGGCCGCAAATACTGCGGGGTAGCCATACTCTCCTATCAGAGTACTTATTGTGTCAACTATTCCGCTAAAGATTCCTGCTGATGCAAAAGCTATAAGGAATGTAACAGCCATTGCTACTCTTTCCAGATGACACAGGGAATATATTTGGTGTACATTACATTCTATCTTTTCTTACCCTCCCTCTCCCCACAGTGCCTGCCCAGTTATAAGCTGCCTTTTGTGACTTCAAGAATATTGACATGCAAAAACCTGTGCCTTAGACTAGTCCCAGATGGAGGTAGGGTACAAAACCCCTATCAGAAGGGGTTAAGATACTGCCGTAGATGTGAGGTGTATTTTAAATGCAACGATAGCCACTGTGTTTGCTGCGGGCTCCATCTTCGATTTACTCCCGTCCACCCTCTTGCAAAAGAAAAAAGCAGTATCTAATGCGTCAGCGTTAAGTTGGGACATGTTGTAGGGAATCTCGACCATAGCTGATCCAAGGCGCAACTTATAGTACTGCACCTGACTGCAAGTGACATAATCATTCGACTAAAATTTATCACTTCAGAGATTTTCCTCACTGATCTGGCAGTATTATTAAAATAGTGGCATATTTTCAGTTTCTGCATATGGCAAAGGTATTGGTTGGTAAGGCTTCAGGCATTGCAGAAGGCAAGATGGCGCATCTCACAGCAGGAGGCAAGGAAATACTAATAGCAAACGTGAGGGGTCAGTTTTACGCTATAGACAACACCTGCACTCATGCTGGAGCGGAGCTTCATGAAGGAGATCTGAATGAAAAGGAACTGGTTTGTCCTTGGCACCGTGCTAAATGGGATGTCACCACTGGCAATTTGCTCTGGTTTCCACAAAAGTTGCCAGGACTTGGCCACTACAAGGTGACAATTGAAAATGGTACAATGTACGTAGAGGTATAACTTACATCTCATTTTTATCTATGTGAATTGGTTTTTGATTGGCAGTCTTTAGTAGCTCGTTTCGGGCCATTATTGTAGTACAGTAGTCATATTACGACTCGCAGGGTTAAATTACGGATAGCATACCTATAATTTAAACAAGAAACACCCGCTGATGATGATGATGCCTAGACTGACTTTATTTATAATGATCCGTCTACACTGATTGAACCTACATATACTCCGATTATGAGGATAATTCGGCTCAGGTTCGGCCCTACTAATCATACTTCTAAATGGGTCAGATCGTTTCAGTAGATAGTCGAAAATCTAGAGCGGTCAACTTTACTTTTTATTAGAGAGAGAGTAAAGAGAAAGAATAAAGTGACACATGCTTGGAATTAGGGGATTTCTTATCATCACTACCCCAGCCCGTAATTAAGGGCGAGACAGTTTCTCTTACCGATAATGTAGTCCGCAAGATATTCAGATTTGCCAAATTAAAAAAGAGCGATGTATTCTACCACCTTGGTTGTGGAGAGGGCAACGCTGTGGCCATTGCAGCCAAGGAATTTGGGGTCAGAAAATCTGTAGGCGTGGAAGTTGACAGATCAATATCTGACATAGCTAGGAGGAAAATTGGTGGTGTCACGAATGTTCACATAGTGGACGCAGATGTACGCAAAGTCGATATTTCTGAGGCGACAGTTTTGTTATTCTGGTTCAATGAGCCAGACATTGTGGATGCTATGACAAGAAGATTCAGGAAAGAGCTGAGGGATGGTGCGAGGGTAATAACTATATGGGCCCCACTTGGCAGGACAATTCCAGAGAAAGTCGAGTTTCCATTTCTGATTAACAAAAAACCGTTCAAGCAAGCAAAGACTTTACAGCAACAGATAAGGTCAATATATGGAACAGATTGTATTGACTTTACTGCTTCATGGCTCCTTGCAGAAAGATACATTGATGCACTTGAAGTAACCGCTCCTGCCTACAGACGGTTTGTCAATATATTACAGAGCATGGTAATATGGATAAACGCTTGGAACATGAACGTTGCATGCGAAGATGAAGTTCCACCACCAGTCCAGACTTACATTGGAATACTCAAGACATTCTTTAACATAGACATGTCTAGAATGCTAGAAAAATAGCATTGCTATTGTACTATTTGATATCAAAATAGAGCGAAAATTATCCTTTCCCCAGCATAATACTACTAAGACCAAGATTAGAATTATGAGGCTGAAGAGAAAACCTTACTACGTCCTTTCCATAACATAATGCATGTAGAAGGTTTATCATCAGTATTGTTAATTGAAAAATACGGTGTGCAAAGATAACGATAGACTAAGAGTTTGGTGTTGGATAGAGAATGAGAAATAAGAATAAAAATAAGGGAATGTTGAGTTCAGATGCCGAAGCATCATTTTCTTTGATTATTGCCAGAATAGTATATGGAATAAATTGGTTCAATATATCAGCCATATTCCCACTCATTGCATTAGAGTTTGACAAAGATATTACTCTGCTTGGTTCCATGTCTGCAGCATTTTTCATCGGAGTGGGCCTATTTCAGATTCCAGCAGGGATATTTGCTTCTAGGTTCGATCCTCGAATTTCTGCTATTGTGGGAATAATAATTACTTCGGCAGCTGCTATTCTTTGTGGATTAGTGTTCTCGTCGTCACAACTAGTCTGGTTACGCTTCGTAATGGGATTTGGAATGGCCTTTTTCTTTAGCTCAGCAGTAGTCCTTATTGCAAGGCATGGAAAAAGGGGATTCCCCGGTTTCTCCATAGGTCTTATGAATTCGGCTCATTCAATGGGCGGAATTATCGGCATATTTGTATGGATAAATATTGCGCAAATGATTGGGTGGAGGTCTAGCATTATCCTGAGCGGTGTATTGGGTCTTGGTACTGCCTTGTTGATGATTATGACTATTCCGAGAAGCAAAATAACTGTCGACGATGACTCTAGAATTGAAGATAAAAGTTATCAACCAACAAGGAATGAACAAGAATTCAAAATTTTTGATGCCTTAAGAGTACTGTCAAACCGTACCCTAGTCTGTCTTGGCCTTATTCTCATTGGCATTCAAGCAGCCTGGGCATTAGAGCTAACATTTCTTGTGATATATCTAGGAAACCTTGGTTTTTCAGTACAGCTTGTCGGAATTATTGCAAGCCTACCTTTGATCTTTGCCATAATTTCAGCTCCATTGATTGGGCGTTTTTATGACAAAACAAGAGACACGAAAAGACTATTGATTATCTGTGGAATAGGGACGAGCGTGGCTATAGCTGGACTGTCCATTGACAGCCTATACATTATCATTACGTCAGTCATACTCACAGGATTTTTTTCAGGGGGTGCCTTCACCGTAATTTATGAAAAAGCTAGAACAGTTTTGATCGATAGTACTGTACACGATGGAAAAACTCCAAAATTTCCACATCCTCAGACCGATAGGCGGAATTTCAGTGAGAGAAAACAGCATTTTTTCAAGGATCGTTCTTATTTTGATACACTAAAAGTCGCCTGGGTAAATGGATTATCCCTAATTGGGATATTGTGGACCCCAATTGCCTTTTCATATGTAGTAGAAGAGAGTAGCTATGGTCTGGCCTGGATAATCTGCGCTGCTATAACCGCAGTATTCGTAATCGCTCCGATAAAGCTATTAAAATAAAATATCAAATAGCCAGAGCTAGCTTAAATTGTCTCTTTGCTACACCATTCTATTATTTTAGATAACTCTTCGAGATATCAGAACAATACAATACAACAATAAAGTAATGCTTAAGAAGAAAGAAACAAGGTTTTTCAAAACAGTAATGGAATCTATTATTAATAACAGGAATTTACTAAGAGGATTATTTCATTAATTATTATTAATTTCCAAAATGGCAATGTTATTTTTCCATACAGGAAGGCAGCCTGCCATCATGCTTATTTCGATACTCCATGAGAAGTTGTTCTTTGACTTTATCTGCAGATTCAGTGATCGCATAGCTAAATCTCCTTGCGTTGCTTAGGCAAGGATCTGACAAGCATCCAAGTATGGATTCTCTAAGGTTAGAACCACTCCCGATAAACAAAATCTTCATGCCTGCATGTATCTTGTAAACTCCTTCAGATTCTGCAATATTTGTAACATTGTCTCTATCAAAATCAAGCCAAACAGACCAATCTAATGTGTCTGTCTCTTCATTATTCACAACCTTGAACTTTACCTCCTACTTCTTTAAATATTGCTATTTGAATTGAATATACAGATGCCTTAGGGAAATAAGTAAACCAATTCAATGGAACGATGAAAGGCGTATCGATGATGCAATAGGCTCATGCAGCGCGCCTTAAGATTTAACTCCGCTACTTCATTGCTTCGATTTTTGCATAATTCAAGATCTCATGTGATATTCTTCTTAGTCAAATCTAGTAACTAGAAGGTCAGGGAGATAAAACTTCATATTGTCATATTGTATTAATTATGTACGTGCAAATCATGAAAATCGTCTACGCAAGTTTGCGATCTCACAAATGGAGATTCGTTGAACACTGGTAGCGCCGTTGAGCTCGTTTCTTTTCCAAGGGGTGGAAGTCGGCAGTATAATCACGATTGCCATTGCTGTGATTATCATTGGAATCATAGGCTATTTCGTATATAAACGAATATTTAGAGGACGTGCTTTCAGACGGGGGCCTGGACGTTACCAAAGAACGACCCGTGAAGGGGAACCACTTGAAGACTACAGAGGAGAAGGAGGACGAGGATTGATATCGAGATCCTCAGTTAGAATCATAGTACCGGTTATCATAGGCTTCATTCTGCTCGTAGTAGTGCTTTCCGCTAGCATTAAAATAGTCGAAGCTGGTAATAGAGGAGTTTTACTAAACTTTGGAGCTGTTGACACTACTGCCTCTCTAGGCGAAGGTATTCACTTTGTAGTCCCATTTAGAGACAATGTAATCCCAATAGAGGTTAGAACTCAGAGAATAACTGAAAATGCAGCTTCTGCATCGAATGACTTGCAAGATGTGAGTACCCAGGTCGCACTAAACTATCATGTAGACCCAGCTACTGCTCAAATCCTATACCAGCAGATCGGGTTTGATTATGCCAGTAGGGTCATTGCTCCAGCAATACAGGAGTCCGTAAAGCAAATATCGGCTAGGTTTAACGCAGAGAATCTGATTACAAATAGAGAGACTGTAAAGAGCGAAATTGAAGCGAACATAAAGGCTCGGTTAGCTCCTTATAACATCGTAGTAGAAGCACTATCAATTACAGAATTCCAGTTCACAGAGCAGTTCAGAAGAGCAGTTGAAGCAAAAGTAGAAGCTGAACAGAGAGCCTTACAGGCAAACAATGACCTTAGGAGAATCGAGATAGAGGCACAGCAAGCAGAAGCAAGGGCTGTCGGAGAGCAGCAAGCCAATATAGCTCGAGCAGAAGGAGTAAGGCAGTCGTCTGTATTGCAGGCTCAAGGAGAGGCCGAAGCGATACAAATAGTTGAGGCACAGTTAAGGGAAAACCCGCGCTATCTAGAATGGCTCAAGACCCAGAGATGGGATGGCGTATTGCCTCTTGTCACAGGCGGGGGTGAAGGAGCTACGCCGTTCATAGAGATCCCATCAGGAAGGGAAGGTGATGTCCAGCAAGCAGGATCGACAGATGCAGCAGGTTCCACTAATGCCTCTGCTACAACAACGCCATCAACAACAACTGCCGCAGGAAACTCTACAACACAGCCTGCAAGGTAAAACACAAGAGTAACAATGGCAAATCCAGAGTAGGTCCAATTTTTTGGACTCCGCCGTTTTACTCTGACCTACTGTAAACTACTGGTCGAATGCCCAATCACTTTTTCCCCTTTTGTAATCAGGCAGCATGAACAGTTACTTTCATAACACAGCCTCGTATGCTGGTGCTTGCAAATCGGACATGCACACACTTGGCGCGGTGATTTAGCACTTCTTTGCCTGCTAAAATACCTTGCATCCATGTAAAGCCAAAGCGTAATGAGGGGTATTCCTATTCCAAGGAGAATGAGGAGTGTCCGGATATTGATTCGTAGAAGCAGTAGCGAAATCGCAAACAGGCCAGTAGCAATTGCAAGCATCAAAAGCCAGCGATGAACAAAATCCAGTCGGTTATGCCCTCCGTATCATTGAAATTTAGTGATATAATTTCACCGAGTATGCCCTTTTCTCCAACATATTTCATGTCCCATTAATTCCAATTACTCTTTCACCGTTATCGCAGGTCTTCCAGATCGGACTTGTCTCTGAAGTGTTCTGGATTCAACCTGAATCCACTGGTCTTTTCATGAGGAACATCACTCAATTTTAGATGATAATCTATCTTGAACGTCTTCTTTAGCTGCTTGTTCATCCAAAGTGCGAACCTCTCCTCCACGCTGCCTGCCTCTTGCTTTTGAATATCTGGATAAAGTTCTCTTAGCTTATCTACAAAAATTTCATCCAGCTCAAGCAGAAAGAAGTCCCATCCCAGCGCTTTCTTGCCATCAGAGTAACATTTGCATTTGCTCTGAATGCGAGCTGCAGATTCTAACGTAGTTATGAAGTGCATTATTTTGGGTCTCTCTTTTTCAAAGTCTATGCATGAACCTGACAGAACAAAGACTGCTGCAGTGGAAGGGATGGCTGCCGCAGGGGCTGCTGTTGTTGTGTCTTGAGGTCCAGGTCCAGCATCCCCAGTGGGTTCTGGACTCGAGGACAGTGATCTTTGAGCCTCCTCCTCCTCTTCCTTTTCAACCGTAGCAGGTGTCTCCGCTGATACACCAATATCTGCTATCTTTCTTATAGTAACAGTATGTTCAATGGCAATGCCTATCATCTTCCTCAACGCAGGGTCAATCCTTGCAATGCCTTGGTCTTCATCGGACGGTAAGAGTCGATAACATCTTGCATCCGCTCCATCCTTCTTGCCGATAATTTCAACTACGTCGCCGTCAGCAACTCCTAGGGCATCCATAGAACGGCCATCTATGCGTACTACTCCGCGGCCTACATCTCGTGCGTAAGCGGCAAGAACTCTTAGCGAGACTCCCTGAGGTTTCATTTCATATTAACAAAAGGTGTTTGCATCTAATAAGATTTACTTGAAGAAGAGGTTATATCCTCGACATTTCCTTTCTCTTTCACCCCAACTTTTACAATTGACAAATCCTTCTTCCTCTGGAGTGTCGCTATGTGACTGATTAAAATGGCCCTAGCAGGTTTTCGATCCTTGTTGTTCTCAACGTACGTTGGAAACGAGGTAGAGAGGATGTTGGGGTCAAAGTCATTGTAGGTAGAAATGGAGCAGCAATTCCAAGCTTTGCGATATGGCCGGAGTGCGTATATATGTATCTAACATAGTTTACATGTGTGTGTTTTGGCAGGCGGAGCTGCAATAAACATTGCTACATGAAGGTATAGTCGGTGCACAAAATATCCAACAGGTCTTAATGTGGATACTTTTTAGCTTGTTTGTGGGCATTGCTTTGGCTATCGACCTAGGCTTCCTAGGCAAAATAAGGGGAATACTTGCCAAAGGACAGAAGCAAAAGGAAATATCTCGTGATAAGAAAGTCCGTTCAACCAACGATGCCTTAGCATGGACTATTGTCTGGATTTCTCTTGGTTTGATATTTGCTGGCATAATCTATTTTAGCATGGGCTATGATAAAATGCTAGAATACATTACAGGTTATACTCTTGAAAAGACGCTGAGCGTAGATAACATGTTTGTCTTTTTGCTCATTTTTACCTCATTGGCAATACCACATCAATACCAACACAAAGTCCTATCCGTCGGGATATTGAGTGCAATAGCCATGAGGATTCCACTGATAATTGTCGGAGTTTCACTGCTCGAAGCCTTTCATTGGATGATTTACGTCTTTGGCGCATTTTTGATTTTTACAGCAATTAGGATGTTCCTACAAAAGAAGGAGGAGAAAATTGAAATAGAAAAAAACATTGCTGTACGAGCCTTAAAGAAGATTATGCCAGTTGATGTACAGCTAAAAACGGATAAGTTCCTGATTCGTAAGAATGCTATACTGTATGCTACGCCATTACTGGTTGCCCTTGTTATTGTAGAAATGACTGATCTCATTTTTGCCCTCGATTCGATACCAGCTGTATTAGCTATTACATCAGATCCCTTTATTGTTATAACATCAAATGTGTTTGCAATATTGGGGCTTAGGAGTCTTTATCTTCTCTTATCGAGTTCAATGCAGAAGTTTTACTACCTTAAGCCAGCTTTGACTGCACTATTGTTCTATATTGGATTCAAGATGCTCCTGTCAGAATTTTACACTATACCAATAGAGCTATCCTTGGCCATAATCTGTTCAATCCTGGGTATCGCAATTGCGCTATCTTATGTGAAAACCCGCACGGAAAACCAACAACGCACGCAGAGCAGGGACAGAATAGGATAGAGAGATACATAGATTCTTTCTATTGTAATAACAACCTATATTCTTTCTGATAAAAATGCCCAGTAAGGATGATGATGACCGGTATTAGGAAGTGCTCATAGAAATGCTCATTTCTACCTCCCTTATTCTGACATAAC
>JBQGBZ010000361.1:0-3848 GCA_052038215.1 Nitrososphaera sp. | reverse complement strand
GGTCACAGCCCTGTCCAAGCTCCTTTGGGCTTGAGGCTATGTTGGCTTCATTTGAAAAATGATTCACCTTTGACCTTGTACGATTATAGACTGAGATCTCGTGCCCCTTATTGATTAGCCTTCTTGCAATACCTGAGCCCATAAGACCAAGCCCTGCAATGCCTATTCTCATATAATTGAGGTGCTCTCAATAGGGTAGCTAATAAAAAACTATGCGTATTGACAATCAAAGTCACAGGCAGGCAGGAGGTAAAAAGATGACTGACATCCCCCGTCCCCCATAGGTGGCATCTGCTTTATAGATGTGTTTTTGGCATAAACAGGGACAATGCGAGGATTATGGCATAGTGGAAGAGGTGTGGTTTTTGAAGAAAAGAGGAGCAAGTCCATAATCCATCCATTTGTAATTAAAAACCATAATGGCCTGACCATAAATCCCTATCAAGGATGCAGCCACCGCTGCGGATACTGTTACGCCACGTATGAGTGGTCGCCTGAATTTTATGACAAGATATATGTCAAGAGCAACGCGCCCCAGGTACTTGAAAAAGAGATTGCTAATTGGAATAAGTCAGATAACATTATGCCTGTAATGGTGTCTTCCGCTACAGATCCCTACCAGCCGGCAGAGTTGCGCTTTCAATTGACTAGAAGGTGCATTCAGGTTCTGCAGAAATATGGTGTACCATACTATGTGTTTACCAAGTCTACATTGATCGAGCGTGACTTAGAGCTACATAGGCGATATCGTCACAATTGCTTTTTGGTATGGTCTGTGACCACATGCAGCGAGAAGAGAAGACGACTCATCGAGCCAGGCACGGCTCCCACTAGCCGAATTTTTAAAACAATCAAAAAGTGTTCTGATGAGGGCCTTTGCTGCGGCGTCAATATCGACCCGTTAATACCTCTTGTCACAGACACTGAGCTCGAAATGAATGGACTTGTTGGGGCTTGCAGGACGGCTGGAGTACGACATGCATTTGGAGCACCACTTAGGTTGCGAGCAGATATTTGGGAGCGAATGAAGCTTGTGCTACGGCTACTTGAAATATCAAATGGTATAGAACGATATAGGCAGATATATGGCTTTGAAGAGCCGCTTGCGTCCAGCTACGTCACAGCAAAGTCAAGCTACATTAATAAAATTATCAGCAAGCTCGAAAGCATAATCCACAACAACGGAATCAAATGCGATTTTCCGGACTATCTCGGTCCTAGGGGGATAGATAGATCCACACTCGGCCAAACTACGCTATATAGATTCCTAGGCCCGCCTAGCTAAAGCCCTTATTGTGTGGTGATCCTGTGGTGGTGCAGTAGGGGTTTCTTTTTTTACTCATCTTGGCTTGCTGCGCACAATAAATTCTGTCTCACAGTCACAGTCTTTGTCGATTCTCACTTTCCTTCCACACTTTGGGCAGACGACGATTTGTGCAGGACTCTCATCATTTGCAACGAACATGACAGACACACATGTTCACTGTATATCACTTCATTCTACAAGTTAATAAGATTTTAGCATATTTTAGATAAAATCTGATGATTATAGTTCTATTTAGGGTCTTTAGAACATTATATTTAGCTATCATAAGTTGAAAACGAAATTATTTACTTACAACAATTAATATTGATGCGCTTGTTCCGCCATTTATGAAAGAATACAAGAATCCAACTCCAACAGTCGACGTTTTACTAGAGCGCGATTCCAAGATTCTGATGGTTAGACGCAAAAAAGATCCTTACAAAGATCACCTAGCGTTGCCTGGAGGTTTCGTCAACGAAGGCGAAACAGTCGAAGATGCAATGAAGCGGGAGACGATGGAAGAGGTCTCCCTTGAGGTACACCCAATTGAAATATTAGGTGTTTATTCTGACCCAAGACGCGATCCGAGAAAGCATATCATGACAGTAGTTTTCGTTGGAATAATCGTAGGTGGAGAAATCAGGGCCAATGACGATGCAGCAAGCATCGAATGGATCCAACTGGGGAGCATAGATCAGCTCCAGCAACAGAAAATTTTAGCATTTGACCATGCTCAGGTATTGCGCGACTATCGCCAGTGGAAGTCCTCTGGCGGTACATTCTGGTCTACTAAAAGAAGAAATGATTAAAACCCTTTCAGTTACAACGATTTTACATCTTGCATGCTGAAAAAGATATCCGGCTCAGAATAGACCTATTGGATGGCCAGTCAAGTCTAATTGCTAAGATGCTCACTAGGGCCATCTCAGAGCACAATGAGGTTGTATTCGCCGAGTATGCCAAGCGTCTTGCTGTCAACCGTGGTAGGATCGAAGAATTGCTATGGGTTTTGGGTGAAAAAAATATTGCTGGACAAAGTATCCTTGACATGCGAGTCACCAACAAGAAAAACGACATCTCCCTACCTGTTCGAGACGTGATTGAAAAACTAAGGAAAGGCGAACTTACTATGGACGAACTCTCATCAGACGCTCAGACCATGGTAAGAAAAGGCGCGATGGAGATGAAAAATGCCAAAAAGGCTTGATTGATATCGATTCAAGGCTTATCAAGAAATATTAAAGTATCTATAGATATGAATCCGTATTTGCGTCCAAGAAGATTCTAGTCTGCATGAAGATTACAAATAATGAAGAACCAAGATGCAGTAAGCCAAATCCTTAGTACATGCTCACTGTTGGTGGCTATCTGTAGCGCGTACACCAAAACAATATCTGAACAATGAATGCGAGACATTAAGGAGTAATTGCTAGCTGCCATTTATTAGGTGCCTTTTGAATATCAATTAGAGAGCAGGTTATCTGAATTGACAATTAAAATAGAGAGGAATTCTGAATTCACAGATATTCTTCTCAATAACTTGTTGCAAAAACACAACGAAAGAGCTAGGGAAGGCAATGTGGTGCATGTATCTGACATTCTGCCCAATACCTGTATACGAAGACAGTATTATGGAAGGAAGTTTCCAGATGTGGCCCCTCTAAATCACGAGTCGGTTCATCACTTTGTGCGGGGAGAAGCCAGCGAATTTGTGATAACAAAGCTCGCTGGTCTAGGCGTTTCGCAAGCTGAATTGAATATGGAAGGAATAATTGCACACCCTGATATTATGGGTGACAACTTGGTGGTGGAATTGAAGGATACTGTAAACGGCAAGCGTCTTGACTTCTCCGATACGACTTTTAGATCATATCTTCGACAACTATTGTACTATCTGACGATAACCGGAATAGAAAAGGGAATTATCTCAATAAGATACAACATCAGGGAATTGCGGTGGTTACGGCGAGACGCTGATGGAAATGATTATTTTGTTCGCCCCGCAAATGCCCAGGATGTTGGTATTGAGAGCTGGCAGGTGACACTACCAGATTACGACATCGCTAGGGAACTGTTGAAAAATGAAATGGTTAGGAGGAAGAATCTATTTATTAAAGCCTTAGAAGAAACCGACGTTTCCATATTACCCAGGCTTCCAGAATACATGCGCAACTACAAATGCAAATGGTGTGCGTTTTATAATAAATGCATGAATGAGGACGGGGAGACAGAAGCAGCCAAAGAGATGGCCAACGAAAAAGACCTGCTGGAGATAAACGGACTTGTCAGTATAGAGCAAAGTAATAATACTTGAACAAATAATTGGTTTGCGCGCTTTTTCTACAATCTCCGATAGAAAATATGCTAGTGATTCATTAAATTTAGGCTATCCTTTTGTATTTTTCTTAGATTAATTCAGACAATACTTTTACAACTTTGCCTGCAACGTCATCCCAACTCTGCAGGATCTCCCTTATATGCTCCTCAGGTTTTTTCTCCGCCAATTTTAAGATAGATACTGTTGCCGCTTTCTTGTTGCCTT
>JBQGBZ010000360.1:0-1079 GCA_052038215.1 Nitrososphaera sp. | reverse complement strand
GTCACTACAAAATTAAAGCTTCCTGTAGTGTCAAACGTCACAGTTTGCTCATCAGATCCAGAATGTGTGTGAAGGTCTGTCATTGACTGAACTGTCTCACCATTATTTTGATCTATTGTTTCAAAGTTGTAATTTACATGCGGTATAGAGTCACCTGAAGAGGGGTCCTGGAAGTCAAACGTGAACTCTGTATCCTGGCCCGGCTCTATCTCTGTCGGCTCCCAGCTAATTAGCACATTTACAGATTGATTGTCTGTTGTTGCAGTTACTGGTTGCGGCATTGTTGTTGTTGTTGCGGCGGTGGCGCTGGCTACGGCTGGAGCTGCGATAGTTGACATAGCGATTATTATTGCCAGTGTAAAGATAGTTGTTGTTGCTGCTAGGGAAGGGTTGTTGTTACTCTTTTTCTTATCATTGACACGTATCATGTCACTGTCAAAGCACAAGTGCGATGGATAAAAGACTTTTCTCTTAATATAGACAGGGAGAGAAGAATTGATTATTCGTAATTATCGTAATAACCATCAATCAGTTTGCTACCTGCTTGATCATTTTCATTATGGCATCTGTGGAATCGTCAACTTAATAGACCAAGCCGATAGGGACCATAATGAGGAAATGTTTCGATAGTTATAAGCAAATTAGCAAGGCATTACGAAATGATTTCCATTCCGCTTCCTATATTTAAAGTGCGATTCTAAGTGAGGATATTTTGTTCTTTCACATCTGCTATTGGTCTATGCGGCACATCCTATTGGAAAATCAAGATGGTACAATCACAATACCAGCAGCTAATATTATTGAGTAGAGAAGCGACTAGATAAGTCAAGTATGATCCTTGCTGATAAAGCGGTGGCATAAGTAAAATGAAGATAATAGCTGCAGAGCTATGCAGAGAGGTGTTATGGAATTAACATTACTACTACTGCTTGTCATCATTGACTAAGGCCCTGTTCTTGTTCTAATCAAAAGTCTCTTCTTCTTGGAGTTTTTGTTCCTGCTCTTATGCAACCTCTTAATCAGGGCAATAGATCCATCAGGTCAATAGATCCATTTGGTCCTTCATCTGTTGGGTCTGT
>JBQGBZ010000359.1:0-6388 GCA_052038215.1 Nitrososphaera sp. | reverse complement strand
CAGGTATCACCAAGTCGACTTTTGAAGTAATGTTGTCGCTGTTGGCAATCGCAATAACTGGTACTCCTGCCCTAGTGGCTTCAAGTACAGCCTGCTGGTCTGCCTGAGGATCGGTTACAACAACGATTTCCGGCTCCATATAGTTTGGAAGCGACGGGTTGGTAAACGTGCCAGGCATGAAGCGGCCCAGAATCGGGGTTGAGCCTGTAGCTTCACAGAATTTTTCGACCGGAGTCTTGCCGTATTCCCTGGCAGAAGTGACGGCAACCTTTGCGATATTCGCTCTGCCGATGAATTTGGCAGCAACGTCAACTCTTGCCAGAGTCTTACTGATATCTAGAATGTAAAGGCCTTCTGGGTTGGCCTTGACTATGAATGGTGCCATGAATTTCGTCTTGACTGGTGTGCCTACGCGGATGCCTGTGGAAAGTATCATTTTTTCTAAATTATCAGTTTCAATGGCTTCATGACCCTCTGGAGATTCTTCTTCTATTGAAGGACTTTGTTCTCTAATGTTAGCGTCAGGATTGTTATTGTTGTTATTGTTGTTATCCTCTGATATGCTCATATAGGCTATGCAGAGGACAGTTCTGCCATACCTTCTATTAAATCATTCCTTGGAGGTAAACGACCACATATTGAAAGTCGACTGCATCAACCACTGATAGAAGAAAAGCAATTAGTCAAATATACCGTATGGTCTTATTTAACACTGATGATACAAGGACGAGTATAGTTAACTATTTGTTGAAGTAGCAGCAGAATATCTGATAGCATCTATCTTCTTAATATAACTTTTTGACTCACTCCTATGTAAGTGATGACTCTGCCCGGCACACTAAATTGTGACGCCTCTCACGGCCGGGCCATATTTAAGAAAGAGGAAACCTCTAGTAACGCAGTCAAAGATTAAGAATAGAGGGAAGAGATATGTCTCGATGAGCTACTCTGTTACTGCTCATCTCTCCTGTATTTCTGAAAATATCATGAGCATTATGCTAAACAATGCTTCACATATGAATTAAGAAATATTTTTATTGATGGTTTTGAACTCGATATTAGTACCGATTGAAAATAATTAATTAAAACCTTCATGCGAACTGTTTCATCGTTACAGCCAATCCGTCCATTCGCTTATCGTTTAGGAACTTTCTTCCTCCCATCCTCCATCCATGATGAGCTACCTTGAGGTCAGTCATGAACCATTTGAAGCCTGCAGTGGGAAACCGATTCATTGTAGTGGCCACTTGTTACCCTAATCCAAAGTTTAGTTCGAACTTGAATGCACGGTTAGCGCAAGCCGAGGCGCATATCAGAGTAGGGAGGAGATTATAGGACTAAAGAAGTCCTGAAAGTTAGCATGACTGGAACGGTTAATCTTCTGCCGTATTTGTATTGGTGATCTAACTTCTAACGCTTCTAGCTCTTGCTCAGTCGTGGCATTCTTTCACTATGTAAGCTTCATTCTTTGAAGTATCATCCTGGCGCTCAATTCTTATTTCATATCAATTAAATTTGTTGTTGTATTCTCAGAGTTCCTTCTCTTCGATACTCTGGCTTTGCAAGGTCAATCCCTGTCAATTCAAGATAAGCTGCTCGGTATCCTTCAATCCTATCCTCCACCAAATTAAGCCATAACTTTACTTCGTCTGGTTTAGTAAAATCAACTGCATTTCCCGCTATATCGATGAGTACATCACGTGCGTCATGCGCACACTCAAAGTGCAATTTGTACCGATTTGGATCAGAGGAGTTTATCGATTTCTTCTCAACTAAAATGTTATATGCAGCAGGAATAATCTGCTCTAATCTTGTGTAACTGGGGGGTATTCCTATGGTGCCACTTAGACGACGTATCAAATCGATAGCTGCTACTATCCAAACAATTCCGTTCAATGTATTATGGTAATTCCTCCCTTGCAAGAAAGATTCCATAGCATTCTTTAGAAGATCAATCGTGTCTTGTATAGCTGTGACAGTTGCAACAGAGGGCAAAGGAGTTACTATGCCTTTGACGGCATCTGAAAGACGCCTGTCTGCATAATGTGACAGAGCCAGTATTATAAATCTGTGAAATAGTCTACTGAATGCAGAGTTTGTTAGAACTTTAGCCAAGTCGGTGTTGGTACTTTGCTGCCATGCCAAACATCGTGCGTACGTAGTTGCTCTATCGCGGAATGTCGAGTTACTACCTGTCTTAAAATGCCTTGTCATCATTTCCAAAATAAGCGCGGTCACATCATCTGTAGGAATTGGATAGCTTCCATTAAATGCAAAATCGTCTAATATAGCCCCTAGTATTTTAAATATCCCCATTCTTTCAAAGTAAAAGAGCCATATGACATCTGGTTGAAGCAGCCTGCCTATTGCAGCACCAGTAGTTGGTTGCGGAGGTGGTGAAATCGCATTTGTCATCTTCTTTAGTCGTCTATTGCCACCTAGTGTTATGCAAGAACACGGCAGACAGCAGCCAAATTCAACAAGGTCCTTTAAGGGCGAGGAATCAGACACCTTGACCTTACCACCACTCTTAGTTTGGGGCGGACTGCCACTCATGACTATTATCTGATCACAAATGAGTGCTCCGTAAACAGTATTTTGTTCAGTGTACGGGTTGTTTACGCCATCAAATATTTTGTGTGGTGCTCGCAAAAAATATTCGTTGAATAGCTGTGTCACATCATCGTTAGTGTTAGCAGGATCTATTTGGGAAAGTAGAAAATCCGCACAGTCAGGCATAACTGTAGGATAGGAAGTAAGAGCGGTCAATTTGGTCTTGATATCGTTCTCAAGATCTTGTTGAGTTCGATCGGCCACGCAGTTAGTGAAACTATGTTTTATAAAAGGTCTTTGTATAGTTATCCAGTAAGGTTTATCTACAAACATTAGTCATAGAAATCTGTCGATGTCTGATCTGGAAAGAGAATACGAGCTTGAAATGGAGGATGTTGATCAGCCTAGCAGGGAGACAACAGACGATTTAGAAAGAGAATACGAGCTTGAAATGGAGGATGTTGATCAGCCTAGCAGGGAGACAGATCCTGCCGTGAACGATCTTGCTCAAAAATTCTTTGAGCTCTCACAAAGACAATTTGAATCTGAAAGTGAAGTGGATTCTGCCGTGAACGGACTGCTGAATGAAGTAGAAAGGCAGTTCTTTTTCAAGAGATTAGTAAAGAGGGCCAAAAGAGGATTCTTGCGTAAGCTTGCAAATTATGGAGGAAAGTTCGTCAAGGGCCTGCCGGCATTTCAGGCAATAAAGGCAGCGACTCAGCTTGCTCGTGGAGATTTAAAGGGAACGCTCGGGTCGCTAGCGAAGTCAGGTTTGGCAAGTGCAATTCCTGGAGGTTCTGCAGTTCTTCCAGCATTAAAATCGCTAGGTGCCTTTGAAACAAATGAAGATTCCGAGGCTGACATCGATTCATGGCGGAATTATGTAGGGGTTGCCAAGGAAGCATACGAGCATCTTGCGGACACCTTGAATGAGTCTTCCGTGAGTAATCCTATTGCGGCAAATCAACAGGCCACACAAGCGTTCCAATCTGCAGTATCGAAGAATAGAACAATGTCAAATACAGGTGGGCGCTATCCAAGAAAGAAGGCTTACCGTTTCCGCGTACGGGCCGGAGACGATTTTATCATTCACATCAAGGGTCCTAATGTTGTTTGACCCAAAATACTATTCGAGCCAGCTTTCAAAAGCGCTACGAATCCTCTAGTAGAAGGATCAAGACATTATCTTCTCTTAAAAAACTGCTCAATTTATCTCGGGAAGAAGACGTCTCTGACGCACAATGGTCTGCGATTGAGTCTCAACTATTTTCTAGTCAAATGCAATTAATGTACCGATTAAAGGGTTCAGGAAAACAATATTTTTCCCTTCTGCACAAGCCTGAAGCAGCTTTCCAATTTAACAATGTTCTGGGAAAAATTGACCTCGATCTTTCCACTGCCATTATTGTTTTTGACACGTACTTGGACGTTCTTAGTCAACGAAAGATACCAGGGCTTGGCAGAATTCTTTCCGGCTGCGACGTTATCGCGCAGGATGCATTGAACAAGGATCACCCTGCTTTATCAATCATTGAAGCTCCTATAGTGTTCTGTGACAGGGGATTTGGTGCTTCGATTATACGCGAGGGGGTTTCTTTTCCTGGGAATATAAAAAATCCTTTGCCTCTTTTGCAGATTCCATACTCACGGCTTTCCTCAAAGCATGAATTAACCTCGATTATTCACGAAGCTGGTCATGAAGCATTAACGCGACTAGATTTGGTGCGAATCTTGCCCGATGCAATCCGGTCTGGCTTAACTGCTTCTAAAGTTCCAACTAATGTTGCAGAGTTGTTTGGATTATGGAGCTCTGAGATTGGCCCCGATTTTTGGACATTCTGTGCATCAGGAATTGCACAAACCTCCAGCATTAGAGAGATTCTTTCGTTGCCCCCAACAAATGTATTCCAACTTTCATGGGTAGACCCCCACCCTCCACCCTACCTTCGTGTTTTGCTATCGTTTGAATGGTGTAGGCGACAATGGGGGAGAGGAGAATGGGATGATTGGGAGAAAGATTGGGATACACTCTATCCATTGGACTCTGCTCCCAATGGTGTGCAAAGGATTCTAAGAATAGGGAGAAAATGCGTTCCAATTGTTGGCAAGATCCTCTTTAACACTAAATTTAGGGTGCTTAATGGGAGGCGATTGCCAGACCTTTTTGACTTGACCGCTCTGGATCCTGCCAATATCAGAAAGATTGCAGACTCTATCGAGTCGGGCAAGTTGGATCTGACCGGAATTTCCCCTTGTGTCCAGTTGTCTGTTTTCAGAATGATTCGCGATAGGAAAAAATTTAGTGAGGACTTCATTAACAAGATAATGACTGAGTGGTTGACTAAGTTGGGCGAATCTCAATCGAAACAAATGATGGCATCCAAACATATCTTAAAATGAGTAATTGCAGATATTGGCGATATGTGCGGGCATTAAAAGTGATGTTTTAGCTCCTATGTTTGAGGAGAATGCTCCTCTGCATCGCAGTGGAGGAGATGGCAGAAGGAATCATACAATATATCGATGCAGCACATGCCCAAATTTCATTTATTCAAGCTCGATATGTGTATCATTAACTGGTTGTGATCCTGCGAAAACGCGGTGCGCGACGCACCGACCCGTGCTTCCCCGAGAGAAAATCCCGAGGCTGCGCACCTCCTGCCCAAAAGTGTTTCGCGCATTCACCGGGTTATTTGGCGAACTGCGCACAGTCCTTTTCTAGGAATGGCCGCCTTGGGCAGGTGTGAGACCGTTGTTTGCTAGAACACATTTGTCGAGCTCGACGATCAGATCTTCTAACTGGCGGTTACTTCTCGCCCGCAAACCGACAGCAACGTAACGAAGAGATAACCGCATTTTTTTCCCGTCTTTTTCAACCTCGCCGAGGTCGCGCTTGATGAACGCACAGTCGTCGATTCCACTCTTAGCGCCGATTTTTGATAATACGATCTGCAAAGAACCCTCATTCTTCAACCGCTTGATGATACCGTTCTCGAAGTAGCTCTCGGTAGTAGGGTGCGTTGGGGGGGGTCCCTTGTTTATGAGCGCCTGCATCTCGTCACTCGCTTGCGGACTCACCAAGCGGTTCTGCATGAGCAGCGTCATGAATGCCGCAAGGGATCCAGCAGTCGCACTCTGCATAGGTCCTCCAGCAGGGGCCGGCCTCCATGTGGTACTCCGGTAGTCAGCACCCAGCCAAAGTCCCCCGTTGCGGTTTGTATCGTACAGGCCGGTCTGGAGGAGCGTCGACGCCATATAGAGGAAGCTCACTTCGCGAATAATCGTGGATGTGGCGAAGTTCGAGGCGGGCACCAGACCCCCCATCATGATACGCAAGCGCTCCACAAAGCCTAGCGCCGCGAGTTGCTCGCGTGCGCCCTTCTTTCCCCTGTTAAATTCTTTATAGATGGTTCTTAGCCGAGCCTTGTCTTCTCCAGTGCTCCTGAACTCGATTGTCACAGGAGCCCCAACTGGAACATTAGTAAAAATGCTAGCTAGTTGTGGAGCATTGAACATGCCGAGCCGCCAAGGTGTGTTACGAATGAGCACAATCTTCCCGCGAAGTGTGACGCTCTTTGTAAAAGGCATCACTCCTCGGGTATGTTTCTGGGTTGCGGCCCATTCGTCGCGCACAAGATTGAAAAGCTCATCGAGAGTCTTGGCCTGCTTCTGTTTCAACATGACCCGGAGATCGTGACGGAGCTGGAAAGCAGCAAGCATTGCGGCAAGCTTGGGAACGCTGGCTGCGAAAACTTGGGCGTTGTAATTGTGTCCAGCAAATTCTGGGGCTCTAGGAAAAATCGTAAGGTCAACAAGGGCGATTTTCAGATTGCCG
>JBQGBZ010000358.1:0-1434 GCA_052038215.1 Nitrososphaera sp. | reverse complement strand
TTGTGATGCAAGTTCGCAGCGTCCGACATTGAGCGCACTTTTTCAGCGATCAAGCCAAACACCACCCTGAGGCCCGCCGATCGTCCGGGCACCACAGCCAACTCCAAGAATTGACGCCTCTGGTACAGATTCGAGTTCAGTTGTCTGATAGCCTACTACTACTGCTGCAGCCTGTGCTGGAGAGTTTGTTGCTCCTCCCCCTCCAGAACAGCATTCAGGTCCACAACAGGAAGACGAAGAACCTCCAGAGTTATCCTGCTGTAATGCTATCTTGCTGTACGTTTTACGTATAGTTTTTTTGATTTCTTGTTCGCCCTTATCTTGCATATGATGCTTTACTTACGAAACTATTTAAGGTATCAAGTAGAATGACATAAAGTTAGTGTAATTATGGAAACTAAAAGGAATAGCATGAAACGAGAACTTCCACTCTATAAAGATGGTTGCACTTTTCAAGGTTATGATGCTTCAGCACTCATGAAGGAAACTGCCAGACTTAGGAATTTGATAACTAAGAGAGGCACACTTGAGATTCTAATACCACTGTGCTGCTCTACAAATGCAGTCAGACATAAAAAATTTAAAGAGACTTTGAAGGGAATAAGCAGTAAGACTCTCGCTTACAGGCTGCAGGAACTTGAAAAAAGCGGCATACTCGAGAGACATTCGTATAATGAAAACCCTCCTAGGGTCGAATATTGTCTGACGCCAAAAGGCCAAGAGCTGGTAGAATCCATAATAGACCTGCTACAATGGATGAGAAAATGGTCGGCTGCAAAGATACATCGTTAACTGTTCACTTCTAGCTCGAACGGGTTTGACGTCGAGCTGTTCACTGACAGAAATAGTAAAAGTGTCGCATGAGGTTATGATGCTGTTTGCGAGCGGGAAAAGGATATCTAGCAAATCCACGTAATTGGTATTATTGCGTGTGTGTGCGCTCTCTCGCTCTCTCATACACGCAAACATGACCATGCCGCAAAGATGGGCTTGCTGGTTATTGGGAAAGAAAAGAAGACTGCTCCTTTCGAGCTGCAGCTTTGCGTGCGTGTGGCATCAGAGGTACTATTCCAATAACAACCCATCTGTGCGTTTTGCGGTACAGTAAATCCTTTAAGTTTCAAATCGCAAGATTTTACTTTCGGTAGTATTGCCAAATCATTAGCAGTGCGATACTATTAAATTTGTCACACTGTAAATCTTCGGGAGCTCGCAAGTGATATTGAAAAGGATTTTTGTCAGATGTCCCGAAGATTGAACAGAGTCAAATTTGCGTGTGGTGGTGCGTCAAGATTTGGCGAATAGTTCGCGGCTGCTGGTGAGTTCACTAGTCTTCCCCACCACGTCCGCAAATGAAATAACGGAAGAGCCCTAAATATTTATCAGGGCCTTGAGGAATTCATCTACCCACGTCCTAAAAGGCTTTAATTGCAT
>JBQGBZ010000357.1:0-1018 GCA_052038215.1 Nitrososphaera sp. | reverse complement strand
TGACGAGAGCGGGAGTTGCACAAGAGTGCTTTTGCGACTCCCACAGGCAGTTTCATCAGTTTGTCTCAAAAGACGGTCGAGTTGACGAGTATGTGAGACAAAATGCTGGTGCTCAGAGGGGCTTCGATCATGGCGTCGGCCACTCCCTTCTTCTTCTGTACAACGCAAAAGCGCCGCACGGTCAAAAGCGTATATAATTCAATGGCTTAGGACATGGTCCTTCCAACACTTCCATAAGTTTATTTTAGATCATAACAAAATATCTTATCTGTATAACTCTTTGATTTTCTTGCTCTTCTTGTAAGTCATTGAAATAAAAATGCGTTTGTAAATGCCTGAAATGCAATGAGTTGTAGCGAAGGAAAATTGTCAAAACACTTGACACAGGCCTTCATGGCTCATTGCAATGCCATAGTGACGTTGTCGGGTGATGCTGAGTAGCCGAAAGTGGCCGACGCCGTGATCGAGGCCAAAAAGTGCACTTTGTATCGACCACACCGGAAGAGACATGAGTGTGGGTGTTTCTGGTCTCATTTAACGGACGGATACTGTTGGCGAATCCCCTTCAAAGTTCTAGAAGTACTTTTTCTCAGGAAAGTTTCCCCAGCTTGTTTACCTTCAAAGAAGGTATGTGGGACACATAAATTTCGGTACGTGGGGGTTGGCCAACAGTATCCGGACGATTTTTGCGACTTTACCCTGCACAAAATTACATTCCTACCGACACTGTTAAGAAAAACCCATTGTAACGCTTATTTTAGACATAGATAGTCGCGGAAAAATGGGTATTTCCCTCACCAATAGGTGTTAAGAGTAAACGGTCTATTTTACTATACACTTTCTGTGTAGGGAAAACAGGCATTTTCTATAGACAACTTGCAGTGTCCGCGAACCTGCTATACGGATGTGAACAGTTTCATCTGCGAACATGCGAGAGCGAGGTCTGTGGGCTGGTCTGAGCAACGTCTTTCGCATAGAGTTCTCCCCCATCAACGCATCCATCATGCTCTGCTTGCGG
>JBQGBZ010000356.1:0-1279 GCA_052038215.1 Nitrososphaera sp. | reverse complement strand
CCGATCATGCAATAGGATCAAGCTTGACATTGAAGAGCTAGCCCGATACAAATCGATCCGCGACACTAAGGCTGCGTATGCAGTAATCACTCTTGAAAATATTAAAGATGACATAATTGAACAAGCTAAGAAGGTTAAGGTCTGTCCGCATTGTGGAAAAGAACAGTACGACTTGATTTTCACCAAACCGACAATATTTGTAGAACGAACTGAGGCTGGCGAAAACAGATTACTTCCAATCACTATCCGTGAGAGGCTGAGCCATATCCCTAACGACGATCTGACTCTACTTGGATATGATCCAAAGACTGCAAGGCCTGAGTGGTTTGTGCTACAAGTGCTAGCGGTACCACCTGTGACTGTCAGGCCTTCGATTATTTTGGAAACAGGAATTAGATCAGAAGATGATCTTACTCACAAACTTGTCGATATCATCAGAGTCAACCAGCGCCTCAAAGAGAGCAAAGAGGCTGGAACTCCACCGCTTATCGTACAAGACTTGGTCGACCTTCTGCAGTATCACGTCACAACGTACTTCGACAACGAAGTCTCTGGCATTCCACAAGCCCACCACCGATCTGGCAGACCACTTAAGACTTTGACACAGAGGTTGAAAGGCAAGGAGGGCAGATTCAGGGGCTCACTTTCAGGCAAGCGTGTCGACTTTTCCAGCAGAACTGTAATTTCACCTGATCCAAACCTCGCAATCTCAGACGTTGGCGTCCCTACGGATGTAGCAAAAAAGCTTACCATACCTGAAACAGTTTCGCAGTGGAACCTTGATCGACTTAAAGAGCTAGTGATGAACGGCCCCAACACTTATCCGGGAGCAAATTATATTATTAGGCCTGATGGGGTCAAAATCAGACTTGACTATGTTACCGATAGAAAAGCAATAGCTGATTCTCTTGCGACCGGCTATGTTGTCGAACGACATCTAGGAGATGGCGATATTGTCATTTTCAATAGGCAGCCATCGCTTCACCGCATGTCGATCATGGCTCATAGTGTGAAGGTGCTGCCATATCGTACATTCAGGTTGCATCCTGCAGTGTGTCCACCATACAACGCAGATTTTGATGGAGACGAAATGAATCTTCATGTGCCCCAGAGCGAAGAAGCTAGAGCTGAAGCAACACTTCTTATGAGAGTGCAGGACCAATTAATCTCACCCAGGTATGGGGGCCCAATCATAGGAGGCATCAGGGACTTTATTACTGGTGCTTTCACACTCACCAGCGACAGCACAACTCTCACAAAAGATGAATTTGCAAATCTA
>JBQGBZ010000355.1:0-6192 GCA_052038215.1 Nitrososphaera sp. | reverse complement strand
GCGCGCCTCAGTATGACCTGAAGGTGGACTATAGAGCCAGATGATAGTTAGCACATGACCGGGTTTTCTTATAGTATCAGAAATAAACTAGGTCATTATAGAGGTCATATGCATAATCGTTATTAAAATCTGCCAAGTGAGCATTATCATGTCAAAACTATTCCTTTTTGGAATAAAAATAGAAAACAAATTATGGAAAACAAGAAAAAATCTTATAACAGCAAAGCCAGTCATCAAAACATTAAGAGCCGAAGATAGGAACAGGGTACAGAGAAGATGGTGGTGAATTTCTAAACTATGACAGCAACAACATCCAATAAAGCATCGTCAGTAACAAAGAAAACGTCAGCAGTAACGCTGATGGTGATGATGATGATTGCAAGCATTTTATTCGCAGCTCCGTCATTATCAATGGCTCAACAGCAGCAACAGCAACAAACAACCACAGGAACAGCAGCAACTACAGCAGCACCAACAACAGCCCCATTAACTCCAGAAGAACAACTGGAGCAAGATAGACTCCAAAGGATAACTACTGCCATAACTCAAAACTTACAGCAGGGACAGAAACAGATTAACGGAATTGTCTACACCCCGAGATGGTCAGAGCCAGTCTGGGTACAACCTAATTCATTATCTCTGCTCTTTGTATACTGTCTACCTGGTGAATATGCAGAGTCTGGACAGGAGATATTGGGTGGCTCAGAACTAGAAGTACTGGAATCTTATTCTCTAGCTGTAACTGCTGACCTTACAGGATGGCTCATGGTAGTGGAAAATGAAAATGAGACAGAAAGAAATCCAGCTGCAGTAGGTGTTATTTGTGCATCGGACGCAAATGATCCTGAGACAAGGATTCTAAGCCCACAGGAACAAGTAGAGATAAACAACGTAATCAAGCAGTTTATCACCATACGGAACACTGTGATTAACAACGTTACCCAAGTCATTAACATCATAAACAATGTCACAAGGCCACAACCAACTAATAACACAGGTGGAGGAGGAAATGCAACAGACCCTCTGAGTATCATCTGGATCGAAATTGAAAGCGAGCTAAGTGAAGAACCTGTTCTCATGGTTGACGCAGCCATACGTGGTGGTGCACTCCCTTACAATTGTCACTGGGATTTTGGAGATGGTACCACTCGGGATGAAACTACTGGTTCTAGGTTATGTAGCACATCATACCTCTATAGAGAACCTGGAGAATACACTGCTACTCTTACTGTTACAGACGCTACAGGTCAAACTGCATCTCGTAGTACAACAGGCTTTAATATCAGATTTCCATCAGGTAATCAAGTTATAGGAGGAACCAATACAGAGGGAATACCATCGAATATCCACCCTCCAGTAATTTATGCATACTACGACGAAACAGTGCAAGCAACCAGTCCAGAGGGTGCACCAGTCTCCTTCGAAGTACATGCACTTGAGTACTATGACGGTGAGATTAATAGCGTGCCAGTAAGTTGTGACCACGAATCAGGTGAGACATTTCCGATAGGTGAGACTGTATTAACATGCACTGCCATCGGTACAGAAGTGGAGCCTAGTCAACGGTACACCACACAAGAATCGTTTACAATCACGGTAGTAGAAGAAGATGAAGGACTGCCAGCAGTAGCAGATGGAGAAGTAACAGAACCGCCAACTGATACGATAGAAGAACCACCAGCAGATGATGGAGAAGAAGCTGAACCGCCAACTAATTCCACAGGCGGACAGTAGACGTAATCGACCACAAAGGGGGGTTGAACCCTCTCTTATTTTTTAACAGAGCGAAGAATTGATTAATGAAAATCTGGTGATAATTTAAATCCTCTACTGCGCCTATTGTTGCCACTTTTGGACTGTTCTTCTTCATTAGATTGTACTCATCATAAGATCCTGCTTGACAAGAGAAACAAAAAAAGTGTATCTGAAACTATCAGATAATTGATTATCTTATGAAATATATGTAGTCACAAAATGCAGCAGGTTACCATATCATATATAATAGTGGAATCAACAACAGCGTAGAATCTTTTGACATCTTCTTCAAAAATGTCAGTTCAGGAGTATATATGAAAGGTCGTCACTTGGATATCAAACAACGTAAGTTCAGTCGTTATAGTACTAGGTAATCCGATCTTTTTCTAACTTGCTAATTTCCTCTCTGATTAGGGAGTGCCTCAGGTCTGTAGAGACAAGCATCTCCCGATCCAGAGAAAGAGTGACAAATTCGACTCCCTGAACATTCTCTAGCATGTGGGTCTTGCTCAGCACTTCCGGCAAGGAGCTTGCTCTGCAAAGGACATGTTTAACCGGCGGATCTACGGCATAGTGTAACTGTTCAGCCTCGCCAATTATCCTTCGTACCTCGTCCATGCTGATGCGTCCAGCAATCACCAGTGGATATACTAGCTCGCCTGAATCTGTCAATGCGCCGAGAATAGGCTCTACGGACATAGTTTTCGTCTCTAAGAGTGTACTGAGGTGTTTTCGTATAGTCTTTGGGCTCAGCCTGGTGGAACTTACAAGTTCATCAAATGGCATTATGGGATTATCTACCAGAGTATCCATTATTGACAAATCAGTGATTGAAACTGGCGCATGCCTCATGCGTGGCGTGAGAGCTCGCCCTGAGGGTCCGACATCCAAGATTTTTGTCACATAGTCAATACTCCTATCTACGTCTCTAGTCCATAGCCCCATAAACAATTGTCCATCCAGTTTCAACCTTGCCCAAGATACGTCTGGTGCAGCGACTGCAGCTTGTGCCGATTTCAGGTTGAAGTCTCCTCGGAAGGCTAACACCACGCCAACGCGGCCAAATACACTTGGATTTATCGTTAACATATATCCTTGGAGAACTCCATTCATCTTTAATCGCCCAAGACGATTTCGAACCGCAGGAGCAGAGAGCGAAAGTCGCCTGCCTAATGACTGATAGCTCTGGCGTGCATTAGCAAATAGTGTCACCAGCAGCTGAAAGTCTAACGAGTCCAGTAAATGGTTCACGCCCAGCTTGCATATAAGTTTCCCAAATCGCAAGTTGAACGTAACAAGGAGATGATAAATCCAGTCTCATCAGTATTCAGGTTATTGAAGGGGACAGAGATATTCTCATAGATTCCTATGAAAAAAGGAAGCGATATGCAAGAATGATGGAAAGTCATAACATAATGATTTGCCCTCGTTGCAAGCTAAGAGTGATAGCCGAAGAAATGGATGTGCATGAATGTAGGCATGAGACCAATCGCAAAATAATAAGAAATGTCCTAGGGTTTTTGATGCCATTGCTAGTATCCACTTCGATTTACCAACCAAAACCCATAGAGCAAAGAACGTCCGTCAGGGCGACACTACCCCGCAGAATGATTAACGAGGACTTGTTCGCAATAATGAATAGTATTTTTTCGTCTTAATTGTCTTGACACCGGTATTAGCTATAGAGGCGGCTGCTTTGGTGCAATTTTGTCAGGATAGAACATTAGCCTAAGTCGTAATGGCTCTTCATTGACAATAGGCTCCAGCTCGTGAAATTCCGGCTGTTCGTACATAACACATGCTTGAGCACATGAATTCCCTAAATCAAAACCGAAACATAACGAGGAGATAAATTTGCTGGTACCTAAGGAACGCCATGCAAAAAAATGAATCTGCAAAAAGTGCAAAAGAAATTGTGACGGAGTTTATGCAAGCATGGGAACGAAAAGATTGGAAGACTGTTAGAAGCCATATAAGCGATAACATATCGGTGCTAGCACCCGGGCCTTTTAAACCAAACACTTTTCACCAAGCTGAGGCCTACATATACTATCTGGAACACTCGGACTATCCCGCACGGGAGATCAAGAAGGTGATCGCGGATGGCAATGATGTCTGCCTTATCTATGAAATGACTTATCGCGAGCCGCCACCGCCATTGACGACCTTTCTATGCGGATTGTTCCACGTGAATGATGATGGGAAAATAGGTTCGCTAAGGATCGTCCTAGACCCGAGAGAATTGTTCCAGAAGTATTTCAAGAGGTAGAGAAAGGTAGGCAACTGACATGACTACAGTGTCTATGTACGTGCAATGAATTTTTTCAGCAGTGTGTGGACCAACAGGTTCATAATAGCTGCTATAGTTCAGGGCGCGGTAATCACGGGGCTCACGCTGGCCTTTGTAGCTGCACAGATACTAACCTCTGGAACAAACATCATCGAGTTCCTGTCGCTGTCATTTAAGGGTTCCGGCTAAATGGATCTTCCTCGGGTATATTTTTTACATGATACTGGTGGTGGCGATAGCAGTAGCGGCAGCCTTTTACAATCACTTAGAAATAAGCATGGCAGAAAGATTCGGGGTTTCAGGTCTGTCCTTCATTATGTGAGGATGGAATCTGCTCGGGATTCTCTCTTCTATCAGAAGATATGGCTACTAGGTAAGCAACATATGCCTTTTTAATCTTCAGAAGCGCTTCACGCTATATTCTTTGGCTGCCGTCTCTTCGAATGACTTGTGGTCAGCTACTAAGGTATTACGGTGTTAATTTAATCATATTTTTGAGTAGTTGTAGGACAAAGCCACTAAAAATGCCAATGCCGTATCCTAGTACGTCCAGAGGAACATATCACATGGATGCTTGTGAAATGAGGGTTCTGTCTACCTAAATATCCCGCCCACAGAAGGAAAAATTTCACTAAAATCTTGCAGCTTTCGCCTTGCATGCAACCCAGCTTGTTCTAATTCTGTTCGTCTCATAAGGCTTTATTCAATATTGGTATTAACCCTATTTCATCATTCAGCTGCCAAATAGCTCCATTTCCCTTAGATGAATCAATCATACTTCAACGTTGAAAGTGACCGTGTTTTCGGTCGTTTCAAAGTCAGCCCATTTTGCTCCCAGGTCAGAAATGACGAATTTGAACAGCTCTGCGTGATACAGTGACCACCTTTTACCCATTTCATGCTGAATAGCAAAATAGTGAGTGCTACCTGAGACATCGTGCGTGTAACTAAAGCCGGAAACTCTAATCCATGACTCGATAAGGTCAATGAATGCTTCAATTGTATAGCTTCGCTTTATCATCAAAAGCGTGTCCTTCATTTCGTTTTTGGCAATTTCCTGTGAAAGTTGGCTGACTTCGTCTTCTGATAGCTTATTCATCAATCGAACCAGAAGATTCTTTGGAAACGAAACCATTCCTGCCTTAGCTGCAGTACCGGAAAATTCAATATGAGTCTTGAAAATCTGGCTAGCAAGAGTGTTCAGGCTGATTCTCTTTTGTTCTGATTCCTTTCTTAGAGAATCAAGAATTTGTCCATCAAAACGCAAGGTGACATTTCCGCTCGGAATTGACCCTTTTGCTGGGTGAATTGTCCCTTGTGCTGGATGAATCGATAGCCTATCGTTCATGATATTAGGCAAATACCAATACACAGTGTTTCTAATAAAGGTTGTGTGCAATGCACTATTTTGATTGCATTATACTAGCCTTAGTGCATCAAGATGGATATGAGTGACTTTTTGATAATATAACTGCAGATACCAATTGCCTGTGCAATAAATTCCTCTTTCCTATATAGGTCGATACCCCTAGTATACTATGCAAGCAATAAAAAAGCCAGAACAGACTGGTACTGGACAGAAGACGTTTTCGGTTCTTCTTATCGATGATGATGCAGACATCCTCACCATCTTTAAGCATTCACTAGCGCAAGCAGGAATGCACACATATGCTTTCACCAATCCTATGCTTGCAGTTGAACATTTTAGAAGGAATGCTAGCAGCTATGACATTGTCGTTACAGACATTCGCATGCCACACATGAGTGGCTTTCAAGTCTCAAGAGCGGTTAAGCAAATAAGACCTGACATCAAAGTTGCTTTTGCAACATCGTTTGACATAAACAAGTCAGAGTTTGACAAAATCTTCCCATCGACAGAAGCGGATGCTTTTATCACAAAATCCGTTAAGCCAAGCCCAAGCATGTCTACAGAGGTATTCTCAGTATTGCAACATATCTTACAAGGGTGGTGTTATAAAGTTTGAGAACTAGAAGTAGAACAGAGATTGTTGTCTTGATACTACTAGCTTTGGAAGCAGAACAGCTTACACGCTCTAAAATCATGTATCAGGCGATGCTCAATTTCATGCAGGTAACTGATTATACATCCTTGGAAGCAGTACACACAGCACTTTAAGAAAGCTAGC
>JBQGBZ010000354.1:0-2218 GCA_052038215.1 Nitrososphaera sp. | reverse complement strand
CGAAGGTTCGTCTCAAATAATCCACTATCGCTTTGCGCCGAGCTAGTGACAATAAATTGCATGCTTCCAAAGTGGTCGCTAAACCTACCATCTTCTAAACCTTCACGGACATATTGGCTATTCATCAGCGGGGTTATGCGTATAGAACTCTTGAGTAGTGCAAGAGTACAGTTGATACTGGTATAAGGTCCAATTACTGAAGGAATGCTCAGGGCAACTGACTTTATTCGTCTAAAATAATGACCAGGACAATCCATGTCAAAGAGTTCTTCTGGCAAATAGACCGTGCAGTTACCCTTTATTCTAAGTTGTAGTAGGGCGTATGGATTAACTTGAAGCAGGCTGACGTGTTTTGTTAGTTCATATTCTCGCTGATTGAGATCGTGATAAGCCATTTCCATGCGCTTAATATCTAGATAGAGTTTTTCGCCGGCGAGCAATCCTTCTTTTCCTGCAAGATAGCCAAATTGAAGGAAACTTAGGTCAGGGTCACCTAACTCGTATTGCAACGCGCGCTCAGCTTTTTTGGCTATATCAAATGCAAATTGGAAGCACTGGCTGTATAGCCCTCTTACTTCGCGTTTCATCCAAGCATAGAAGTCTTGAGTGCTTGTTTTTTTGTGCTTGTTCTTCTTTCCTACAGAAATTTCCTCACCCATAAGAAAGTGCTCAATTTCTTCAGCATGTTTTATTTGCTGCTTGTGATTCTTCCATTCAAGATCTGCTATGGCTTCGCGAATCTGCGCACCTCGAAGTTGCTTGAAGGTTTGGGTGATCTCGCCAGCAGCAATATTGCTCTGAAACGTCCACTCCTGCTCGCGGCGAGCATAAGAACCTATTTTTGCTGCTTTGTTGGCCTGATAGGTTTGCTGGTCGCCGGCTGTACGCACTGAGCTCGCAGACATTGAGAGAACCTTAGAGAGTTCCTGACCACCAAACTTGACATCTGCGCCTGCGCCAAGAGGCTGTGCGTCAGCTCCAAACTCTGGGATAAGACTCAACTCTGAGCCAACGATCTCCATGACTGCGGCGGCGTCATACATGCCGCGGGCCGACTCAAGATTGTTGAGCTCTTGCAGCTCGTGGCTGCTAATCTTTTTTCCGCCGGACTGGTTCAAGTCCTGCGCGATATCTACTTCAATTGGACGCGGCGTTACTCCAGGCTCTCGTACTTTAAATGTCATCTTCTCCAAAGCTGCTATATCCAAATCATCAAGTTCAGGGATCTTTTCTTTGATCTCACTTTCTTGTTTTCCCAAAAGCCGCTCATAGTACATGTAGCGCTGGATGGCATTGTAGATAGATGTCTGTAGCCCCTCGCGTGTCTTGATCGCTTCCTGCAACTGCGCGTACTTGACTGTTTCTGCCATCTGTAAAATGACTCGCTCATGCTTTGCGCGAAGTACGGCGAGGGCCTCATTATCCTCCTTTTCGAGAGCAGATAAGAGGTTGTTGCCTAGTGTTTTTACCTCTTGACAGATTTCGGCGGCTTTTTGTACAAGAAACTGGAAGCGCACCAATGGGAGCGGCTGATTCAGTCCAGCGATTATGGCTCCAACATCAAGTCCTGCAGCTGCGGCCTTTGCCAGTAGCGCCGGATCTATGGGTGGTTCAAAGAGTGGAAGCTGTCTAAAAATGCCTTGGATGTTCAGGCTGTTGCGTATCTTAAACAAGCGGTCTGCAACGGTATCCCAATAGCTGAGAAGTTTGTCATTGCGTGGAACGCAAAAATAGAGCGCTCTGCCCATACTACTTAGTACGCTAAAGGAGGCAAGGTCTGTAGCTTCGCTGGGCTGCGGATAAAGGTCGTATGGAATATCTGGTTCAAGATTGGCTAGTGCATTACCAAACTGATCTAAATCAGCTTTGAGTTTGTAGTAGGTCTGAGGACGAACTGATCCTTTTTTCGGCACTGCTTGAGGACGAGGACCCAAAATGTTGGCTGCAAGAACGTATAGTTGCGTCGCTTCGTTAATGCTCTCCCCTGTATCTTGACGAAATAGGCTATCGCCCCAAGCAATCAGGTTATCCAAGTATGCCATTACTGTCTTGAACATATAGGCAGTCTGCCGATACCGTGCAACAACATGAGGACGGAACGGCGCATCCTTCCATGCATTGATACTGTTTACAGTATCCTGTTGGAGGTTGGGATCAACACCAGATGAGAGGTTTACAAGTATTTCCTCTATCAACCTGATGTCAGTATACTGGAACG
>JBQGBZ010000353.1:0-11480 GCA_052038215.1 Nitrososphaera sp. | reverse complement strand
AGGAGCTACTAGATGCTGTTGAAACCCTTGCAAACAACATCTCAAACCTTGCGAGTGTTGTTTTGGAGATGAAGAACCACCAGCAGTTGTGGCATATGCAAAAGATGTCTAACCATGATGATCCTATGAGAAACGAGCAAGAGGAAACTCTGAGCGTTCATGATTTCAAAGAACAATTTGATCTTGCACTATCCAACTCAGCATCCTCAATAGGATGGATTGAGTTAGCAGACATACGTAACAAAATCTGCAGTAGCTGTAACATTTCCTCTGATGAGTTCTATAGACTTGTGGGCGAGTTGACAAGTATGGACCAAGACAAATACGAGCTTTCTACGGGAGGCCGGGAAGGAGTAATGGTCAGAGGGCTGTTGCATGGATTTGTGAGGTGTATTTGTTAATTGTATCCCTACGGACTAGAACGCAATCCATACCCAAGTAGCCCTACTCCGACGCCAAGTGATGCGCTGATACTAGGCGGAAAGCGGCACAAAGAGGCCAAGATTGCTTTGGTTTCCTGCGTTTCTGATCTTCGTTCTAAGATAAGTGCTGGAACTGCCAAGGACAAGGATTTTAGACTTGTTACTATGATTCAAGATGTTGGTTCAGGCAAAACTCATTTAGCGCTGCACACCAAAGCAGTCAAGGAAGTTTCAGATAGCGCGATTGTGTCATATACCGACCTTTCTCAGATATCACCTCGCAGCATGAACAGTATCTACGCTGCAATGCTCGCAGGATTTAATCATGAATATGTTAAAATGTTCAGAGAAATTGTTATCGATTACCTTTTGCAGTTGGCTAGACAGAATGTATCAAGTGCAAGAAGAGTTTTTAATTATAGCTTCATTGACTTTATTAAAGGCAAGAGTTTGGCAGATAAGGCCGCGAACCTCTTGCAGAATGAAATATTGCCTAATTATGAAGCAATCGATGATACCCTTCATGAGGAATTTTCATCGGCAGAAATCAAAATCTTAAAGCGTATTATTGAAGGCAAATTTAGCAACGATACACAAAGCGGTGCAACGCTTGAAGACATCATAAGCAGCCTGACTGCTCTGGCAAGGCTCAACCTCAAGTTCTTCAATAAGATTACCCTGTTCCAGATAGACGAATTTGACTTTGATAAAGAATCGGTGGAATTAGTAAAGGCGATAATCAATGCACATCTCCCAACCACAGTCCTCATGCTCATATTCACACCAGCCTCATACGATGAGATACGCAGAACGTCCATTTCAGTTTTCGACAGGCTGGAGAAGGCCAATTACAAAATAGACATAGCCGGTTCCAACACGCTCGAGGAGATAATAGATATTGTGCTTGAATACATAAGGCAACATGATATAAAAAAGAGTCTTACTGAAGTACACGAACGTGACCTGGCAGCAAAAGTCAGAGTCATTTATGATGAATTTCCAGATTTTCGCAATGTGCGCTCGATGCTCAACATAATGTACCATGCTACTGAGAGCGCAGCGAAACGAGGTCTTGATACGATAGACGAGCAATCTATAGACGAGACTATAAAGAGCGTGTACCCTGGTCTTCGAATAAGGGGTAGTTTGATGTATGTACCAATTTCAGACTTTATCAAAATTAGGCGCAATTGCAATGACATTAGTACACTTGAAGCCGGCATCAGAAGTGCCGTCAAAGATCTTGTCAACTATGCACACGAAGTAGGCGTTGTGGCAAGACCTCATCCAACTAACGGCGAAGGAAACGGAGTCGATGTAACCTACAGTGATTTATACGGAACCAAGGTCGCAGTAGCTGTAGTTATTAACAAGGACCACACAAAGAGCTTTGAGCAGATTTCAAACACATTAAAGTCGACAAGCTTTGTGGACAGGTTGGTAATTCTGACCAATGCGAATACGATAAGCGGTACAAAACGAAGTTTAATGGTCAACATTGACCGATGCAAGATGATTGACCTCATGTACTTTAGCGACAAGTACAATAATAAAGAAATACACCATGATGACTCGCAGCGCGCAATTCTGCTTGCAAAATCTATGAGCCTCTGCTAGCTCAATTTATTGACTGCGCTTGGTTCTGGCACTTTCTTGGTGATTCCTGAGTTGTCATTTGAATTTTGCAGCTTCTACTCGGTATGAAGAGATCGTACTATTTTTCTATAATAACTGACTGACTAGATGTTCAATTGTTTATTACAAACTCTTTTATGAATGATCAGACATTGATCGCGAAGAGTGCTAATGAATGATGAACCTAACTTTAAATGCAATATATGTGGCACTAGAGCTGAATTCCTTGTTCAGCTGGAGCTTGTCAAGCAAAAATGGGGAAACAATGTCTTGCACTCTCAGGAGATGCCTTTCTATCTCTGCAAGGACCATGAATACGTATACAAGAAGATGCAACATAACATAGACCTGAAAGATTATTTTCCCGAAACTATAAAAGAAAATCAGTAGATGCCCAAAAGAAACTTTAGTACACTTGAGGAATTTAAAGCCCATCTTCACAAAGAGGGAGCCATGCTCGTGGACTTCTCAGGTAGTAAGATCCCCTGCATTCTGATCAATGCAAAAAAATATGAACACGTACTTAATAAAATTCGTGATAGAAAAGTACGGGTAGATACTGTACTCGACATATTTTATGACGGGCAAGATGTGTTTGTCGATTTCCAAGTGAAGCTGCTGGGTACTGAATTCGACGAAAATTTCTTGCTATACGCTAACGACATGGTTGAATTCTTTGAGACTCTAGCAGAAAGTGGATTGATTTCAATTGCCCCTGACTCGCAGCAGCACCTTAATTCACAAAACCTTTTCATGATCCAATTACCAAAAAAAGATGCCGCAGAGCGAGCTCTAGAAATGATCAAAGCGAATTTGAAAAAGCACAGTTAATAATGTGTATTTGCTAAATTAAATCATGTCTCATTCCAATCGTACAAAACCGAAGGATGATCAGGGGGTTCCTCTTGAGATAGACGTTCATTATGAGTTATATGGCAAACACGCATGGGAAATTGAATATGGCGAGCCCTGCCCGACTTGTAACCGGCGGATAGACGAGTTTGGCTTTTGTGCGTGTGGTAGTGCGCATTAAATTAATCCATGACGAAAATGTACAGGATAGAGGATTATTGTATTGTCCTTATTAGAAATGTAAAACAACAATCACTGATATAGGTTCTATGCTTTGGACTATTATTATGGTCGTACTGGGTATAATCGTGCTAATAATCCTGTTAAGAGTGCTCTTTGGATTGATCTAAATGCTTGACAAATTAATGAAGAAAATGATTGAAAATACAACCTCTGTCTACGTTCCTAAAGTTGAAGAGAAAGCCAAGGCTAGGAAAGAGGAGTTAGAGCAGATAAAGAGCAAGATTAGGACAAATCCTGAGCATGTAGAGCAATGGTTTGACAAGGAGATAGAAAAGCTCTCGAGCATCGATATAAATCAAATTATGAAAAATGCGACGGCCGGGATTTGAACCCGGGTTACCAGATTGGCAATCTGATGTCCTAGACCAAACTGGACGACCGTCGCCCGGAGACTATCGAGACTATAAGGTTATTTAAAGCGTACGTGTCTACGAGAGTAATATTATAGTGGTATAACCTCTGCTCTCAATAACATGCTCACCCTCAACTTCTTCTACTACTGATGTGAGTGAAATTAAATCATGCCTGCGACAGCCATTTGCATTGATTATTATGTAATCATCCAAAATATCGGCACCTTTCATACTCTCGTTACTCACGGAGTATTCAACTGGCGAACTTGAATTTATCAACAGCAATTGATCTTTTTGGTAGTTGCCAATCCGCACTTGTCTTCCATGTCTTGGGGTTGCCTTTACCTTGATGTCTATTTGGCCTACAGGATGAATTGTAAAGCGCCTTGAGCTATTTACTAAAACATCCAGGTCAAAAGGGTACCCTGCAGTGTTCTCTGCCATTTTATTAACACCGTCATTCATGACAATGTCAACCTTTTTGATAGTGGTACCATATTTCACAATCCATTCATTCGTGGTTTTAACGATACTGCTTATTATTGCCTTTCTTCTTGCTGTTTCCTGCTCGCCTAACTGATAGCGATAAATCCAGTCCATATAGTCACGACTAATATCTGTAATGAACTCCGTACATGTATTTTGGTAGTCTTCTATACTACTAGCTCGTTCCGATCCTGAATCAGTCGCGAACATCTTGATAAGCTTAATGCCTCATGAGAATTTAAAGAGATGCAAGTTATAACGTTATTTATTGAGTTCTTGTGCCATCTTTTTTGCCTGATATGTAATTATCATGTCGGCTCCCGCTCGTTTGATAGATGTCAGGAATTCGGTCATAACTGCATTTTCATCGATCCAGCCGTTCATAGCTGCAGCCTTGATGAGTGCATATTCTCCAGATACGCTATAAGCGCATATAGGAACATGCGTGTTCTGTCTAGCTGCGTATACAAGATCAAGGTATGGTATAGCTGGCTTAATCATGACAATATCAACTCCCTCTGCAATATCTGTCTCAATTTCACGCATAGCCTCCCTCGCATTCGAGAAAGGCATTTGATATGTGAGTCTATTGCCAAATTCAGGGGTGGAATGAGCAGCGTCGCGAAATGGACCATAAAGCGGGGATGCCTGCTTGGCTGAATATCCCATTATCGCCACATCTGAAAAACCTGCTTCGTCTAGGCCGATCCGCAATGCTTGCACTTGACCATCCATCATTGCAGAAGGCGCCACGATGTCTGCACCCGCTATAGCATGGCTGACGGCCACCCTTGCCAAAACTTCAATGGTTTTATCATTGTCAATATTTTTATTATTTGCTACTAGACCACAATGTCCATGGGAAGTATATTGGCACAGGCATACATCAGTGATTATCGCCAATTTGGTACCAAACTGCATGCGCAATAGCTCAATTGATTTCTGCACGATTCCCCTATGGTCAAACGCCGACTCTGCATTTGCCTTTTTATGCAAAGGCAAACCAAACAAGATGATCGCACTGATGCCAAGCTCTGTTATTCTATCAACCTCAAAAACAAGCTTAGAGAGCGGAATTCGTTGGATATCTGGCATCGAGGCTATCTGCTGTGGTTTGTTTAGCCCCTCTTGTACAAATATGGGGGCTATCAGATCCTTAGAGGAAAGTCGAGTCTCCTGTAGAAGATCCCTGATTGCAGGTGTCGTCCTTAGTCGTCTGAGTCTTACTACTGGAAAAGATTTAATGCTGTTGTTGTTGTTGTTGATTTTCTTCATACCTAAACAACTTGGCTACCATTTTCATTAACTCTTCATTACCGTCTCCTTCTATTTCTTTTCTCAGGTTGTTCATTGGGTTTGAAAGAACGCCCTCTACAATGGCGTAGGACAGCTGCTCAATAACCCTGGTTTCCTCAAGCGTCATCTTTTTTCCAATTATGGTAAGTGCTTTTTTTACTTCCCTATCTCTTATCCTATCGACGTTCCTAAATACTGTCATTATAATGGGTTCCGCCTTCATTCTCTTCATGATTGTATCGAAAGATTTCATTTCATCGTTAATCAGGTTCTCTGCAGAATTGACCTCTTTCATTCGGAAACGCATGTTCTTGGCAACAAGCTCAGCTATCTGATCCATGTTTATCAGTTTGACACCACGGATAGTTGCGACCCTTTCGTCGACTGTCCTCGGGTTGGATAGGTCAAAGACCATCATGCTGTTACTACCCTTCTTACTCTTCATTGCATTTTCTATCCTTTCATAAGTGATCAGTCGATAGGGAGCTATCGTTGCGGTAAATATCACATCAACTGTTGGTAGAATCTCCAGAGCCATGTCGAAAGCGATAGGGACACCTGCAACAGTTTCTGCAAATGCATGTGCCCTTTCAGGAACCCTACTTGCTATCATAAAGCTGACATCCCGCCTCTTAAGCACTTTTGCTACGAGGCTTGCAGCCTCGCCAGTACCTATCAGAAGGACAATCTTATTCTTCAAGTCGTCGAAGTATTCTTCGGCAAGATTCACCGCCACCGATGCAATAGAGACATTGCCTTTGTTTATTCCTGTAGCTGTTCTAATCCTGGTGCCCGCCTTCAGAGCTCTGTCAAATACCACAGACAGGTTTATGCTTGCATACCGATGAGCACGAGAATATTCAAAGGCGCGCCTCACTTGGCCTAAAATCTGGTCTTCGCCTATTACAAGCGATTCAAGCCCCGAGGCAAGCCTCATTAGATGCACAATTGCTTCCCTGCCTCTATTGATTTCTATGCTGTCGAGATCTTTCTGAGACAGTCCCGAAGCACAAACCCACTCTTCGAGCAGCTTGTGCTCTTGAATGTCTTTAGCCGCACCAAAAATTTCAACCCTGTTACAGGTCTGTAAAATCACACATTCATCAAAGCCTGCTTTTTCAAGAAAACGCCAATGTGCTTTATCTATATCTTTGAACGTAAACTTTTCTAGCAGATGCATGGGAGCATTGCGATAGGTAACCCTCGCATTGATGATCTCAGTCAGACCCCTCCGTGTTTCTGATGAGACTTTGACAATTGCTGTCATGTCCTGCCTTTTTTCTCCCATTTATCCAACAGCTCTAATGTTGCGCTTTTAGCATCTTCAATCATGTCTTCCTTAATAATGTTCTGAATTTGGTTGTTTTTTACTACTGAATAGAGAAACTCTTTGCGATCGTCAACTGTTCTAATGTGTGGCCGCGCTGCTTGTCGAGCAAACTCCTGGAGCTTGGCGTTTTCAATATCGGCCTTCTTAATTATCCTGCGCAATACACGCTCTGCTTTTATCCTTATTTTGCGAGCCATTAAGGGACTTTTGCCAGAAGTTGAGATAGCTATCTGCACTATCCCCTCAATATTTATAACAGAGGCGTAGGAAAAGTCGCTTACGGCTGGATCGTCTGCTGCATAAACAAATGCCCTAAGCGATCGGCCCCTTTCTATTATCCTGCGATTTAGCTCTCTGTCATTAGTCGCTGCTAGCACCAAAAATGCATCACTGTAATTATTGAGTATATTGACATCTCTGAGCTTTGCCTTAACAAGCTCGATCTTGCCCAGCTCTGACTGCTCAATCATAAATCGATTAAACCTGTTACTTATTACCGTTATCTTGCAATCCTGGCCCAAGAGTGCACGAACCTTTCTGATACCCTCTGTCCCGCCTCCTATGACTATTGCATGTTTTCCCTTTATATTGAGGTCGACAATCAATTATAACACCAAAAAGCTAAACAATAAGTTTGGCTACATTTCTTTATTTAATCGTTCAGTTCCGGTCAACATTTTCCCTAATGAGCCAACCTCTTAAGGTAGTTCGCGTCAACAGTTACCGGTATCTGGTAAGGTGAATCAAGCAAAACAACTGTAGCTTCCTGTTTTTCATAATCTACACGAGTTATCTTGGCCTTCATCGATTTAAACGGACCTGCGATTACCTCGACAGTATCGTTTGTACTAAGCTCAGATACTACAGGCTTCTTGACCAAGTAACCTTCTATATCTTTGAAAGGCAAATCTCCTCTAATTTGACCGCGAACATGCCTGATGCCTGCAAGTGCCTCATATGCAGCGTTTGAATCAGGAGCCTCCACAATGATATAACCCTTAAAGCTATCAAGCACTATGATAGAACGAATTTGTAATTTCTTGGTATTAGCCCTTGTCTGCACTAGGTTTGCGACTACGCGCTCCTGACCTCCTGTAGTCCGAATAGCGAAAAACTTTGAGTCGGTCAAAGATTGTACGGTCTGGTTTGGTTGGATTGATACTGGCGAAGTTGGAACAGAAGGTGAATTTGCAGTTGTATCGATATTGGAGGCGATCTTTTCCTCTCCGATATCCTGTCTTTCAATTTGATTTTCTTCTGAATTGCTAGCAACACTCTGTTCAGGAATCACGCCCAATTCTGCATAATTAGAATTTTCATTAATGTCATCTTCAAACTCACCCTCATCCTGAGCCTTGCTCTCCCCCCGAGCCGCTTCTATTCTGTTGTTCATCTTATTTGGTATCCAAAGGTCCTATGCATTTTATAAATTTACTCGAGTAGAATAATAATGAAATTGTAATTCTTACACGGTCATTAGCGAGTTTTATTATGATATTGCAGAGTCAATGCTATTACTACTCGCTAGTGATGTTAACCTTGGTACCCGAGCACTTTCCTAGAAGACCTCAGATGATACAGATTTTGTTAGCATTTCTTTTTCTATTCTGCGTTTTTCTGAATATGAGGAAGATCTATATCGGTATCCAAGCGTGTCCCTGTAATATCATGGGTATTTATTCTTACGTGTTTAACACTGCTAAATGAAAGGCTAAAATAAGTATTGTCTATAACTGCGGCAAGTTGGACGACCGGTACGTGCTTGTAACCTCTTATCATGACTTGGCCGGCATTACAATGAGCCACTATCTCACTAGAAGTGCTGGATTTGAAAGCATAAGTGTAGCCGACTCGCATGGGAAGTCATATCAGTCCGCTCACCATAGGAATATCCAGCTGTATGTTTCCTATGACAATTTGCTTACATTGGAAAATATTTCCAAATTATATTCACAAGCCGATGTGTTCATATTTCTGTCAAAGCATAAGTCACATAGTTCTATTCCGACGCTTACATGTCACTTCACTGGCAATTTTTCCACAGACAACTCTCATGGAGGTTACCCTCGGCAGATAGCAATCGCCTACCCCAGTCTGCTAAAGGGCTATTTGAAGGCTATAACTGACGCAAGACAAAAGGTTCCTGGATATGAGGTCATTATAGAAGCAACGCATCATGGTCCGACATCAATCAATAAGCCTGTATTGTTTATAGAATTGGGATCATCGGAAAAGCAATGGAGAGATGAAAATGCAGCTGCCGCAATATGTGAAACACTCCTTAGAGTACTTGACAACGGCTTTAAGCGCTGCGAGAAGGTAGGTATAGCGCTTGGAGGGACCCACTATTCACAAAAGTTCAACAAACTCTTGCTTGAGTCAAAGATTGGTCTTGCAGCCGTGGCATCAAAGCATAATCTTGAGGCCATTGATCCGGAAATGCTAGACCAGATGATTGAAAAGAGTATAGAGAGGGTCACGCTTGTTGTATTGGATAGCAAAGGTTTAGGACGACAGAAGGATATGATACTCATAGTCCTCAGTGATAGACCTCTTGAAGTTTACAGAGTCTAATAGGTATTTTAAGATCCTATCTCACTGAATATGTCGTAAAATTACCGCAGCTTAAGGCATGCGAAGTCTATGATATAGTTGCTCAGATCTCTGAGGGCAAAGTCACCACCTATGGAGATATTGCAAGAGCAATCGGTCATCCTGCTGCATCCCGTGCAATAGGAAGAATTCTAAACAGAAACTAAAACTCAATTGCTAATCCCTACCATAGAGTCATCAAGTCACATGGGAAACTAGGCGGATATGCTTTTGGTAAAATAAGGAAAAAGGAATTGCTGAAGAAAGAGGGCTTATGTTTTAATGGAGTCAGTGCAGCGGAATTTGGAAATTATAGGATCTCACGCCCGAAGTTGCATTACGAGGCCTTCGCCTCTTTAGCAAGCTCACGCAGGTGTGCAAGCGACCTAACCTGACCTCCGTTGACCTTCTTGTAGAGTTGCCAGTATATGTCATTACTAATTTCCTTTCTTTCTTTAATCACCTTTAGATGGTGTCGCATTGATCTTGTCCTTATGACATATACCCTTTTTTTTCCAACCCTTGCAGTCTTTTTACCTTTCTTTGAGCCCGGACCCTTGCCGTGAACCTTCCAGACCGAACGTTTCTTTATTGCTCTGCCCCTTGAGGGTCCTCTATGCTGAGCAGTCCATATAGCGCCGCTTTTTACAAGGGAACGTATGTTATCTCTCGTGATAGAGTCTGCGATGTCTTCAAGTCTATCCGGCTCAAACCTAACTCTGTTAGCTCCTACTCTCAGAATCCGGGCAACCAGCTCTCGCTTCTTTGCAATGTTGACTACCATGCTAATCTCCCGTCTTCTCCTTTTCCTTTTGTAATTTGGACATTAGATTACCTGGATTAAGGACTTTGATGCCAAGTTCAACAGCCTTGTTAATTATTTCAATCCGCTTCTTCTTGCCCACGGTATGGGCAATCCTCGCTGCGTTTCTTTTTGAGTCAAGCTTAATCAGCTCGTGTGTGTTATGGATAAGAATATCGCGATATCCTGATGGGTGAAGACCTCTTGCTGCTTTAGGACTCCTGTATCCAACCTTGACAAGGGCTGGCATTCCTGACTTCTGCTTCCTCATCTTGTTGTCCTTGCCTTTTGGCTTCCTCCAGTTTTCTGCAAGTCGATCATACCTCCAGCTCTCTTGTCTTATGAACTTGGGCCTCGTTTGTGCAATCTTTTTCCTAGCTGCGAGAAGTTCTTCATTAATGACCATAGCTTTACTTAAAAGATTCTAATCCGATTACAATAAATATGTTACTCAGTTACAATATTTTCGATAATAAATAAAGAGTACTGCTCAGGATTGTATAAGATAAAAAAGTTAGGCTAATGCTAAAAGCATTTTTCGATTCAAAAAGTAAAACGACTACATATACGCGTGTCACTTACAAACTTTGGCATTTTGCAAGAATTCTAATCAGCATGGCACAATAAAACACTAATATTCGCTGTTGAGATATAGTGTATCATTATTAGCATTTGCCTACTTATTGAAATCTGAACTTACCATAAACTAGTTTGGTATCATTTTCATCTTCTGCTTCCTTGAACTGTCTTCCTGGAACAATTAATGTCATGCGGCGCAATATAAAATTCTGCATCAATATAAAATGGCTGAATAAATTTGAGAATAAAACCATAACCAATATTGTTATGTGGTCTGGGTTCTGGCAAAGATATTCTCAATCCTTAATAGGATTGCTCATTCACTAATATTAGTTCGTATCAGAGGGGTTTGAAACAAAACGATTGGAGTGGATAATAATACATGGTAGAACAAGATGTAAACTCTGAGGATCCGGCTAATCACACCTTGCCGCACATACCAGAGGATCTGTTGCAATTTATACGAGGAGACACATATTCCCTCTTAGTAAAGGGGTTTGCCGGAACAGGCAAGACTACACTTGCACTCTCGATCTTAAACGTATTGGGAATGAAGAATAATTTTTTCTACATCTCGACAAGATTATCCCCAAAACAGCTCTTTCAGTACTATCCATGGCTGAAAGACTTCATTCAGCAATCTATGGCTCCCGATACAAACTTGGTTCGAAATAATGAAATGATGTCAACATTTGAAGACGCAAGGCTGGATGAACCCGAGTCGCTCTTTGAGCGCATTACAAACCAACTAATGGATATTAAATCTCCCATAATCATAATTGACAGCTGGGAGGCGATTGCATCCTTCATGGATAGAGAGGCACGCCTTAACAATGAAAGAGTGCTTCAGACATGGAGAGAAAGGGCAGGTGCTAAGCTCATATTCATAA
>JBQGBZ010000352.1:0-6313 GCA_052038215.1 Nitrososphaera sp. | reverse complement strand
CTGCTGGAGGAGGCACCGTGACAAAAACAATCTCAGTAGTGTTTGATAACTAAGGAGAAGAGGGGGAGGAAGAAGAAACAAGCAACAACAACTAACCATCTTTCTTATTTTTTTCTTTATCACTATCAAATTCTTCTGTTCAATCTCAGAGACATTATTTATTAAATTAAATTTAAATACGTCACATTTCCCCGTTCTGATAACTCATATCCTTAGGATATAGCTTCAGGCGCAACTCAACCTGACGCATCGTCTCATCCTCTCGCCGGAAAGGCTGAATCGGCTATCACAATCAAGGAAATGCGAGGATTCCACGGGGTCCTCAAATGGAGATGTGTGACAGAGTTGGCAAATGGGATAGACTATTGCAAGAAGTGTTCAAGACGGGACGTGTGTTGTCATGTCTCTGAGATTGAGCAGAGTCATAATAATAATAATAACACTATTTTGCCTCTTGCCTAGATATTGGTGCTTTTATATTAATTTGGATCATCTAAGCGCTTGAGCTTTGGTTTGTAGAAACCTGTGTCAACGAGTCGGAGTGCGGGGCCATAACGGCAGCCTGTATAATAAGGGGATGAACTATTGCAGTAGGTGCGCAGTTTATTTTCATAATGAGGGCTCTACTCATTGTTTTTGCTGTGGTAGCAAGCTTAGATACCGATCAAGGGGTGCAAAAAGGAGAAAAGATCCAGGAGAGATCCTACAGCATGAGCCGATGACGCGTATATGACAAGGATGAGAGTAATGGGGTGCTTTGAGGTCGCTTTAATTTAGACTTCGAGCATAGGATCATCTAATCCGTACAACTACTATTCCTGGCGATATTTCAATGAGTTTGCTTGAGAAAATATATATATATACACCCCAACAAGACTCGGGGCATACTAGAATTTGTTGATCACAGCCCTAAGTCCGCGATACTTTTCAGTGACGTCTATTGCCTTTTCTATTTCTGAAAGAGAATACCTGTGCGTGACAATCGTAGAGAGGTCAATCGTTTTATCTGCCGCAATTCTTGTAGCCTCCTCTAGTAGTTTGGGCGTAGAGCTAAAGGTGCCAGTGACAGAGATCTGATTGTAATGCAGCCAGTTGGCATCTACCAAGAATGTCTGGCCACTGGGCATGCCTGCAAAGATATTTATCTTTGAGTTTCTCGAGGAGACCTTTGTTGCTAGTTCAAATGCAACAGGATTGCTGGTCGCAATTACTACTAGGTCTGCACCACCACCACCCGCCGAAGAAGCCCCCGCAAAGTCAAGAATGTCCTCAACCGTTTCATGGCTATAAGCGAGGACTGCATCTGCATCCATCGCCCTTGCCTTTTCCATTCTCAATGGAACCTTGCCAACTATCGCCACTCTTGAGCCAGATAATCTCTTGAATAGCTGGAGGTGAATGAGCCCCATCGGCCCATCGCCTATAATCACAACAGAGCTTGCCTGAGCAACAGGCAGCATGCGATAATAGCTGTTTAGACAGCACGCAAGAGGCTCTAAAAGTGCAGCCTCTTCATCAGTTAGGTTGTCCGGCACTGGCACGAGGCCGCCTATTCTAATCAAATGCTCTGGGATTGTAACGTATTCTGCAAAGCCTCCGTTGGAGCTAGAGCCTATCTCCCTTAAGTTGATGCAAAGATTGTAGTTACCAATTTGGCAGTATTTGCAGTGAAGACAAGGGACCAGGGGACAAACCGCAACCCTGGAACCTGCATTCATAGTCGCACCACCATCTGCTCTAATGTCGTTTTGTATTTCTCCGCATAGCTCGTGCCCTAAAATCACTGGCGGGTGTACCTTTCGATGACCATTTCTAAAGACTCGAGCGTCATATCCGCATACAGCACAGGCTCTCACCTTGAGCATGACATGTCTGTGAGTGACAGGCACATGCTGCACAATTATGTTGTTGGGCGCATGGAAAACGGCAGCCAGCATATTCTGTTGGTACAGTAAATTTGTTCTACAACCTAAAAAGAGTTACAACGCACTTTCTCTTAGTATAGGATATGACAAGGTTGTTTGAACCCCACATCCATATGTACTCTCGGACAACTGACGACTATGAGGCAATGTCCAAGGCGGGGATAGAAGTAATAGTCCAGCCATCGTTTTGGCTAGGGAGCCCCAGGACATCGGTTGGAACGTTCGAGGATTATTGGGAACACATGATAACGTTTGAAACAAAGCGCGCAAGAGACTACGGAATAGAGCATTTTGTCTGCATTTCTGTAAATCCAAAGGAAGCCATGGAACGGCCGCTTGCACTAGACGCTTTGGAAGCCATGAAGAAATATTTGGACAGGGAACGAGTAGTGGCCGTGGGAGAGCTTGGCTACAATCTCATAAATGACCTCGAAGAGGAGGTATTTGTAAAGCAGATGGACATTGCAACAGAAAAGGATATGCTCATGACTGTCCACCTTCCTCACAATAACAAACCAGAAGGCATGCAGCGTATTGAGATGATACTAAATAGTGAACACGGCAGGCGCTACAATAGACATAAAATTTTGGTAGACCATAATGTCGAAGAAACAATTGAAAAGACTGTCGAATTTGGCATGTGGGCTGGACTTTCGGTATATCCTGTATCAAAGTTGTCGCCGGAGCGTGCAATGAATATCATCAAAAAATATGGCACAGAAAGAATAATGATCCACAGTGCAGCCGACTGGGGCCCATCAGACCCATTGAGCGTTCCACTTGTCGCAAGGGAGATGAGAAAGGCAAATTTTAGTACTAATGAAATAGAGCGTGTAACATTTTACAACGCATATGAATTCTTCAAGCAATCGCCGCGATTTACCTGGAAGCCTTAGCAATAATGATCAACCTGGCATTTAGCACTAATGCCTTCAAACGATACTCACTTGAAGATTCAATAAAAGAGATCGCAAAGCTAGGATACAGAGGTGTTGAGATCCTGTGCGATATTCCACATGCATATCCTCCTCACTTTAGAGAGGATCATATTAGATCATTGAAAAAAACTCTCGGATCGTCCAGCATACAAATCTCAAATCTCAATGCATTTACGCTTTTTGCACTTGGAGACACATACCATCCTTCTTGGATTGAGGAGGATAACAAGAGAAGAGAGACACGCATACAACATACAATCGAATGCATAAAGCTTGCAAAAAAAATCGGAGCAAAGCACCTCTCTACAGAGCCAGGTGGACCAGTGACGCCACTCACTTCATCATCATCATCATCAATATCATCACAACAGCAACCCCAAAATAGGGATCGCCTTGAAGAAATATTTCTTGATGGTCTGGCAAAGGTGGCTCAAATAGCAGAGGAAGAAGATATAAAAGTGCTAATCGAGCCTGAACCAGGACTTCTCGTAGAAAATTCAAGTCAGTTCAAAACATTGATGACAAAAAAAATCCTTAACCCGAAGTACATCAGGCTCAACTTTGACATCGGTCACTTTTACTGCGTAAATGAAGATCCTGCAAAGGTCATCTTGGAATTATCAGCCTATATCGAACACTTTCATTTGGCAGACATAGCACACACTAGAATTCACAACCACCTGATTCCTGGGCAGGGGTCAATTGACTTTCGTTCCGTCTTTGATGCAATAGATGAAATCGGTTACCGAGGGTTTGTTACTGTCGAGCTATATCCCTATCAAGATAACCCTGTAGATGCAGCAAAAGAGGCGTACGACTACCTTTGCAATATCATGTAACCCAACGAGTTAAAGAATACCTTCGGCTAATCCGGCTTCCAAATGTATTTACCACACCTTCTAATATATTGGCTGGGTATTTTGCCGCTGTTACAACAACAACAGCAGCTGCTGAAGCAGATGAGGTTCACCTGATTGCACTTATGGTCTCCTCAGGCTTGTTATACATTGCAGGAATAGTTCTAAATGATTATTTTGACGTTGAGATAGATAAAAAAGAACGCCCATCAAGACCCCTTCCTTCTGGAAAGATCTCAAAAGGGTATGCTCTGACCATTGCTATAGTTGCACTATTAATTGCAAATACTATTGCCTTGGTAATTGGTCCGATAAGCCTTGCAATTAGTTTGGCACTCACTTTTTTAATAATTGCATATGATTACCATCTGAAGTACACTGTAACAGGTCCGTTTGCAATGGGGGGCACTCGATTTCTAAATGTGATCTTTGGAGCAAGTCCTGTACTACTATACATTGATAATCATTCACTCGCTATTGTAGGAGCAGCAGCTTCATCTCTGTTCTTTTACGTTTCCTCGATAACGGTCTTGAGTAAAAAAGAAGTAGGAAACGAAAAACCAAATTCTACTCTAGTCATCTTGATAGTATTTGGCGTTATTTCAGCTATAGTTCCTTTAGGCTTACTGCTTCAATTGGAATGGACATTTCTGCTAAATCTCTCAATATTTGCTGCAGTCACAATCGTTACTTTTAGGCAATATATTGCGAAGGAGGTGCCTTCAGTACAAAAGGCAGTCAGAAACATGGTTATCTCAATAATAATTCTTGATTCAGTATTTGTAACTGGAACCGCTGGCCTGCCAAACGGGCTAGCAACACTACTTCTTATTGCGCCCGTTGTAGTTCTGGCAAAAAAGTTGTATGTGACTTGATGTTTCTTACTTTCTCTACTCACTATCGACTTAATATGATGATAATGAAATGTGAAAGAATATTGAGATTAAAAATTATTATTTTCAAGGTAAGCAAAATCTTAATGAATGAATGTTTTGTGAATCTTAAGAAAAGTCATCGTTTGAGTTAGACCCTCTACTACAGTTTTGGGATATTTGAGCTGACTTTACTGTATAAATGATTGAATAATCTCTTTACATTGATTGCTCAATTAAGTGCATGATTAGACTTTTGGCATACCGCTTATATTTTTAAGTAAAGATAGCCAAGAATGTGTGATAAGTCTATAGATTTTTTTACATAATGAGCGACTCCACTGCTTAAATCTAAGAAAGAAAGCACTAGAACGATGATTGGTTCTAAGCCATTTTTTATTAGCGCTCTAGCGACTGTTCTCATTTTCTCCATGACCGGCACATCATACCAGCAACAGGTGGAATTCTTCTTCGATGAAGAAGGTGTAACAATGGAAGAAGAGGAGGAGGAGGGGGATGCACCACCTGAGGAAGGAATAGAAGAAGAAGAAGAGGAAGTGACTGATGAGGAAGGTGTAACAATGGAAGAAGAGGAGGAGGGGGATGCACCACCTGAGGAAGGAATAGAAGAACCATGTATAGGTTATGAAGCGGGAGAAAACACTATTGCAATAAACTGCCATGCTTCTTTTCGAGATGTCATCCAAACCATATCTGATCCTGAGATACTTGAACAGGAAGCCGAGGAGGGTCAATATCTTCTAAAGGCTAACTTGCGAGTAAGTGATGGTGTAACCTTTGCGATGACTTCAGCTGAGGATGGTTTGCAATACCTGAAGATTATGGGTGAAAATGGAATAATGGTTCATGGAAGAATAGAGATAAGTGGTGTAATTATAACATCGTGGGATCCTGAAACTGATTCGCCCATAACCCAGACAGCGAATGGAACAGTTCCAAGAGCATTTATCAATTTTCGAGTTAGTGAGGGTGGATTTATCGAAGATTCAGAGGTTGCCTATTTAGGATATGCACAACCACATAGGCGGGGAATTGATTTAGGCGAATCAGCATATGGCCCATCACATGATTTTGCAATAAGAAACTCAAGAATCCATGACAACTGGATGGGATTCTATTCTGCAGCCGCCCACAATATTATAATTGACGGTAACGAGTTCTTCAACAATATCCGGTATGCAATCGATCCTCATACAGCTACACATAATATGACAGTATCAAACAACAAAATATACAACAATAACGGCATTGCTGTAATATGTTCACTCAACTGCTATGATGTTATATTTGAAGAAAATGAGGTATACAATAATGCTGGATCAGGCCTTATGTTTTCTCGAGCCACTCGTGATTCAACTATAAGAAACAATATCATATACAATCAATATGGATCTGCATATCCAATCTCGATTTCAGAATCTCAAAACAACGAAATCTATGGAAATACAATAAGTAATTCGACAACTGGAATTTCGGTACATAACCCATTGCAATTAGATGAAGATGGAATGAGCAGTGGTAATAGAATATATGATAACACCTTTGACGGTGTGCAGAATGCTATCCGAGCAGTGGCTTCCAATGATAATATATTTTCAGATAACACATTTGCTAACGTTACAGATTTTCACTACGTCATGACCTCTGATGCAAGCATGAATATCGAAGACCAAACCTTTAATATGACTAATGTTCGGGGC
>JBQGBZ010000351.1:0-3318 GCA_052038215.1 Nitrososphaera sp. | reverse complement strand
CTCGATTATAGCAGCAATAGAGTGCTTGGACCAGATGGAAATACAGTGGACCTAAGCGATCCGCATAACGTTGAAGGAGATACTGCTTCAATTGGTGTTTCATTACAGCCTGATCTTCCAGAAGGTGAGTATACAGTATCGACTAGCGTGCTTTCAGCAGTTGATGGGCATGTGGTCCAAGAAACTTTTACCTTTGCAGTTGGAACGACTGTACAGCAACAACCCGGCACAGGTGGCCAGCAGCAACAGCAACAGAGAGACATTCTATCTCCAGAAGAGTCAATTTCAAGGTTCCCAGGCATGGTTGGACAAATAATGGTGGTCGGAGGGGCTTTTGCAACACTGTGGATCTGGAAACCTCTTACAAGAGTGCCATGGCTCTCAAGTAGGATCTCAAAGACTCGAATTTCTATCGACAGAGGCATGATGCGCATCATAATAATCGGGACCGGGCTTGTTCTTGCATCGGGGATTGCCATGATCATCGTACAGGCAATTTCGATAAATGCAGGCCTACCTGAAGCAATAGCTACAAAGTTTGGCAATGTGTGGTTGACAAGAATGCTTCAGTCGTCAATATTGATGGGCATTGCTTTAGCGGTTTACCGCAAGCTTAGTAAGAACGGCGGGTTAGCCAGCAGAGCCGAAATTTACGCAATACTTATTCTTGGGCTTGCGGTGCTCGTCACTTCTAGTCTGATAGCACACGCAGCAGCTACCAGTCAATTAGCAGCAATACTGCTTGACTTTTTCCACAACGCTGCTGCCTCGATATGGATAGGCGGTCTGGTATTGCTTGGATTTGTGGCTGTGCCTAAGATCCTTTCAATTGGCGACCGCATAGTCAAATATGCTTCGCTTTCTATCCTGATTCCTCGTTTCTCTACAATAGTAGTCACAATGCTAGGCATTGCTGTCATAACGGGCCCTGTACTCCTGTTTACGCTTGAAAGTAATCTATCGCTTACTATTGCCTCCGTATACGGGCAGATATTAGCTATCAAGCTCGGACTAGCTGGTGTGATGGTAATAATGGGTGCTTATTCTCAGTTCATTGTACAGAAAAAGGCAATAGCAGTCATGGTCAACAGTGGCGGACATGGTCAGAGTGACACAGGCCTACATACCAACACCTTTAGACACTATGGAAAAATGCTCAAGGCAGAGGCTGGCGTTGGAATATTACTCTTATTTATGGTCTCATTGATGGCTAACGGTGCTCTGCCTTCTGGTCAGTTCCCTGCGTACCAGCGAGAGGAATTAGATATACAGACTGCTGCATTTGCCGAGGCTCCGAGTACTGATTTTATGAGGACACTCTATGCAGGCGAAGGCACCATAAATCTTAACATAAGCCCCTTTGCAGTAGGGCAAAACGCTTTCACGCTATCATTCTTTGGACAGGATGGCAGCAATGCTACAGGCATCGAGTCTGCTACCATGAAGCTGACCCAACTCGATAGAGGCATTGGCCCAATAACAGTGGAAACTACAGAGCAATCAGAGAATGTGTTTGCAGCAGATGCTGCATTTAGTTTGCCTGGCACCTGGCATATCGAAATTGAGGGTGTGAACACTCAGGGAAGCAATATGCTGGCATCTTTTGACGCAAAAGTAAAACCATCAGTGTCTAATCTTCAATTTGACACAAAGTTATACAATATGTCCGTCGCTAATGCGCTTCCTCTGTACCCTGTATTTGATATGGAAAGACAATCGATTTGGGTTGGCGACTCGCTTCCTGGAAGCGGAGCGATGTGGCAACTAGACATTGCGACTGGCAACTATACTCTCCACAAGATAAATGCCACGCATGTAACCCAAAGTGTGCTTGCCTCCGACGGCTCCCTTTGGTATATCGATCCACTGGGTGCAGAAAATAACGGCGTAATTGGACTTTTCAACCCTTCTGATAATTCTAGTAACAGACGATTTGTAATACCTGGAGAGGGTATTCCTACCGGAATTGCAATAGATGGGAACGGCAGCCTGTGGGTGCCCTTAGTTGTGGCAAGTGGGGATGACAAGGTTATCAAATTTGACCCCGCTACTGAACAGTTCTCATCATACGACATACCAACGCCCGACGCAAGGCCTGCAGGAGTCACTTCTGACCCAAGGGGTAACATCTGGTTTGCCCTAGCAGGTGCAGGAAGTATTGGGAAGGTAGACACTGCAACAGGAAACATCACGGAGTTTAAGCCTAAGGTTTCATCCCAGGCTCTTGACGAACCTGCAGCTATACTTGCTGACCCTAATAGCTACGATATCTTTATCGCGGAGCATAGCGGCCACACGGTAACGGTGTATAATTCGCTACTTGGTACATTTCGTGAGTATGCGTCAATCGATGAGGCCGGTCTGCCTTTTGGTATGGCATTAGACAGCTATGGCAATCTATGGTTTGCACAGCATGAAATCGATAAATTAGGAGTTATAGACCCAAGGACCGGCGAGGGCACCGAGGCTACTATTCCCATTACAGGATCATTTGTACAATGGATAACTTCAGATAGTGATGGAAGGATCTGGTTTGCAGCCCAACGAGGATCGGCACTTGGCAGCGTTACGATCAAGGCCAACTCAGTCACTTCCTCCCCGCAAACAATAAACGACGAAGGACAACAACTACAACCACAACAAAACGAGACTTCTGGCCCTATTGCACCATTTCAGCAATTGGGATTTTCATTTGCGGATGTAGCAGGCCCTGCTATAGCAGTTGGAATTGTCATAAGTGCTCTTGCATATGCAAAGAGTGCAATAGACCTAAAGCGCAACATTCGTGCAGCAATTAGATTAGATCGATGAAAAGGACACACTTGCTGCAGATCTGATTCTAAGGAGCTTCACTCTCTTATGGTATTAGTACATCAATGCAGGTGAGGTCTTTCGATATTGGGCTGACACATACTCACTCAAGTTTGCTAAACATGTGAAAATAAGAAGACCTATATTTTATCCACATCTATGCACATTTATTCACAAGCCCTGCATCTTGAAGAGTGATATTATTTGATGCACGCATGCCCTTGTGACTACCTATGCATCTAAGGTTTCGTTGATTGTCATGTATTCATACATCTGTCATAATCAAATTATTATTCAAACATTACACTCGATTCGATCAAAATCCAAAACAATCGTCATTGCTCGATCATATGGCAAAATTTAAGCTGTTGCTAGGAAAAAGAGTGTGTCATCTGTTATGCTGTGAGGTTATTTATGACTGCAAATATTTCTGACAACCTAGATCTCTGTTATATTGACATTTATCATCGGCATTTACCTAAATAATTAGTCCATATCCTTATTTTG
>JBQGBZ010000350.1:0-9698 GCA_052038215.1 Nitrososphaera sp. | reverse complement strand
ATTCATCTTGCTGATCGTCTACATCCTCGGGATAGTATTTACATTCATTACCCACAAACATTTATTCACACCGCCACCTTAAAGTACTGAGGACATACAGGAAAGCCACGGCCACAGCACACACTGGAGCAAGAAAAAGTCGTTTCTATTCCTTGCAGCAAGCATGGCGGGTGTCATAGTAGTAAGCGAAATATTGGTTGCTTCAGTCGAGACAACAGGGGAAGAACTTTGCTTTGGCGAATTGTTTGTTGGTGCGATAATTGTAGGTATTGTTGGTAATGCAGCTGAGCACAGTAGTGCAATTCTCCTTGCAAGGAAAGGCAAAATGGAGCTTTCGATTGGCATAGCAGCAGGCTCAGGTACCCAGATTGCGCTTTTTGTAGTCCCAATCCTTGTATTTGCAGGCATTGCAATGGGCCAGCCATTTACACTTGTGTTTACATTGCTGGAACTAGCAGTAATTTTCTTAGGAGCTATAATTCTGAACCTAATAGTCCTTGATGGAAGAAGTAATTGGTTTGAAGGTGTAATGCTGACAGCAGTCTATATCATAATTGCGATAGCATTCTTTTTTGTCCCCGACTAGAAGTTCTTGGATTCTAGGGTATTGCTCTTCGTCACATTTCTACAACATGACTATGAGCGCAGAAGACTTGATGGTCCAGTATTGGTAGGTTTGTGCTCCAGAATATGTGTGTGTGCAGTAACATGTCAACATCTCTACATTGAAAGATAGTAAGTAGATATTTAGATAACTTCAGAAAAAGTGAGAAATGGTCGATCATTTCTGAGTGAAAAAAGATAAAGCTAAGAGAATGCCGCCCTCAGGATCTGTTCTTGAATTCAAGAACCATATTGATCAAATGCCGGTGTATTCTGGAGTCTCCAGAGAGCTCAGGATGAAAGGAAGTTCCAATAATATTTTTTTGCTTCACCGCCACAATCTTGTTGTTAAGCTTGCCAACTACTTGAACATCCTTGCCTACCTCACTTACGGCTGGAGCTCGGATAAATACTCCCTTAAATGCCTCATTCCCCAGTATGGTTAATGAAAGATCTGCTTCAAAGGAGTCGTTCTGTCTTCCAAAGGCATTCCTCTCAATGACAATGTCAAGGCTGCCTATCAATTTCTGCTTTGTATCTCCTACAATTCTGTCATAAGCCCTTTTTGACAGCATTATCATGCCAGCGCATGTGCCAAGCACTGGCATACCTTCGGATATACGCTTCTTTATTACAGGCATAGAGCGCTGTATGGCAACAAGACTACTTTGCACAGTACTTTCGCCGCCTGGCAAAATAAGACCATCAATCTTTTCAATCTCCTCAGGGTAGCGCAACAAATCGACATTCCCGTTGATATGAAGCTCTTGCAACGCATGGTTTGTAGCAGCTACATTTTCCTCTATATCTCCCTGAAGACCAAGGACTCCAATGGTTATAGTGTTTTTTTTGGTGCTACTGCCACTGCTCAGACATGCTCGCCTCTTTCCTGCATACGAAGCTCAAGATTATTTGTGTCCATTCCAAGAAGTGACTTCTTTTCATCAACCATCTTTTGTGCTTCCATCACTATCTTGGGATCGTCATGGAATGTCGTAGCAAGTACTACTGCCCTTGCTCTCTGAGCAGGGTCATCAGACTTGAAAATACCAGAACCTACGAACACACCATCACAGCCAAGATTCATCAACAGCGCTGCGTCTGCCGGCGTGGTGATTCCTCCAGCTGCAAAATTAACTACAGGTAACCTTCCAAGCCGGGCGGTTTCTTCGACTATTTCATATGATACTTTCAATTCGCGTGCAGCCTTCATCAGATCCTGTCTATCACCGTCCTGATAGATTGATCGGATTCTGCGTATTTCGTTGTTCACCATGCGTATGTGAGTTACTGCCTCAGACACATTGCCAGTTCCCGGTTCTCCCTTCGTCCTTATCATCGCACAGCCCTCTTCGATTCTGCGTAATGCTTCGCCAAGGTTCTTAGCGCCGTTGACAAACGGAGTTGTAAAGTCCCATTTCCAGATATGGTGTTCTTCATCTGCTGGCGTCAGCACTTCGCTTTCGTCTATCATGTCAACGCTTACTGCTTCAAGTACTTTTGCTTCGTCTGTGTGACCAATCCTACACTTGGCCATGATTGGGATTGTTATCGCATCCATTATCTCCTGAATTACCTTGACGCTTGCAGTCCTTGCTACTCCGCCCGCCTTCCTTACATCATATGGCAGCTTGTCAAGAACCATGACTGCCACTGCCCCGGCATCTTCTGCAATGACAGCTTGCTCTACATTTGTTACATCCATTACAACTCCGTGTTTTTGCATGTGGGCAAAGCCACGCTTCAATAAGGTGGTTCCGCGAACCATTCGGGCGTTCTCTATAGTCTCTACTTTAATGCCCTTGGGTTTTGACTCAGTGGCCACGAGAGATATCGTCATTATGATATTACAAATTCAATTGACTCAAATGCTCTATATACCTTCTGTCAGATTCCCTTCCTATATGGGTGTCAGGTATTAACTAAACGTCACTATCGGGGGAACTAGGCAACCGTAAAAGTTTCATCTAAAACTTTACAAGCCGCTTCACGTCTAGCCCTTGGCGCTAGAAATAAGCCTGAGCACGCTGTTGACTAATTGTTGTTGTCAGAATATTAAGATCAATCTTGTTTAGACCGGATATAGTTTAGAAGGCCACCAGCTATCAGAACTTCTCTCTGCCTGGGAGTCAGATCGACCTTTAGTGTAATTTCGTTCTTGTCTGATACTGCTGCAATCGTCTTATCTCCTTTCTTCAAGCTGCTAACCACATTTTCTATTGTAATGGGCTTGCCTTGAGTCAACATTTCAAAGTCAGAGGCATTGTGAAACTCAAATGGTATAATCCCAAAGTTGATTAGGTTTGCTTTATGAATCCGTGCAAAGGATTTTGCAATGACACCTTTGACTCCAAGGTGCATCGGTGCCAATGCAGCATGCTCTCTGCTAGACCCCTGACCATAGTTTTCGCCTCCAATAATAAAGCCACCATGTTTCTCATGTGCTCTTTTCGCAAAGTCAGGGTCAATCCAGTAGAACACATACTCACTTATCGCCGGCACATTGCTCCTGAGGGGCAGTATCTTTGCTCCAGCAGGCATTATAGCATCAGTACTGATATTGTCCCCCACTCTTATCAGCACTTCACCTTGAAGTACGGACTCCATAGGCTGCCGTAGCGGAAGTGGACGTATATTGGGACCTCGGGATACCTGTATCTTGTCGGCCTGATCTACAGGAGTTGGCGCGATGATAGATGAGTCATCGATTACAAACTTATCTGGCCAGGAAATATTGGGATACTCGCCAAGGTCGCGTGGATCAGTTATCTTGCCTGTCACAGCGCAAGCAACACATACTTCAGGCGAAGTCAGATAGACCTTGTCATCTTTCGTACCGCTTCTTCCTGGCCAGTTACGGTTGAAGGATCTAATCGAAATCCAATCGGTTCCAGGTGCTGAGCCCATGCCTATACAGCCTTGGCAACCACTTTCAAGCAATCGGGCGCCAGAAGCAATGATATGATATATTGGACCATCACGCGCTACAGTCTCCAACACTTGTTTTGAACCGGGGTTAATAGCCATAGTGACATTTGAATGCACTTTCCTACCCTTGAGCACATGAGCAACGGTCATCATTTCAACATAGCTTGAGTTGGTGCATGAGCCGATGAGCACCTGATGAACATCAATTCCCTGCACATCGCGTACCTTCTGCACAGCATCAGGTGAGCCAGGGAGAGCAATAAGTGGCTCAAGTTCGCTCAGGTTTATCTCTATGTTTTCATCATAACTGCAGCCTGGATCTGCAGCGTAACGCTTGTAGTCATGCGCTCTCCCTTGACGGGTTAGATAGTCAAGTGTGACTTCATCTGATTCAAACAAAGATGTAGTGGCACCAAGCTCTGCGCCCATATTGCATATCGTTCCTCTTTGTGGTATTCCAAGGCTCGTGATGCCTTCGCCATAGTACCCAAAGATCTTGCCCACTCCTCCTTTGACAGACAGTCTGCGCAGCATTTCAAGTATTATGTCCTTAGCAGTAACCCATGGCTGGAGCTTGCCAGTCAACTTTACTCCGACTATCTTGGGCATTTTGGTGTAGAAGGGTGCGCCTGCCATGGCCACAGCTACATCTAGACCCCCTACTCCAATTGCCATCATGCCTGCTCCACCTGCAGTAGGAGTGTGGCTATCAGAACCTATCAGCAATCTACCCGGCACTGAAAAGCGTTCAAGGTTTACCTGATGGCAGATGCCATTGCCTGGCTTGCTATAATAGATGCCATACTTTGAGGCAAATGTCTGGAGGAAACGGTGATCGTCGGCGTTTTCAAACCCGGTCTGTAGAATGTTATGGTCTACATAGATGGCGGCATGTTCGACCTTGACCCGCGGTATTCCCATAGCTTCAAATTGGAGACATGCCATGGTGCCAGTTGCGTCTTGCATAAGAACGCGGTCTACACTAAGGCCTATCTCCTGGCCTGGCTCGACCCTACCCTCTACAAGATGATCCGAAATTATTTTCTGAGCGAGATTTAGAGAAACCATTATCCCAGAGGTTTCTAACGAGCAATGGATATTTAATAATATATCAACAACAGAGCTACTGATATTAATGTCGTCAATCAACTGTGATGTAACAAAAACATGAGAAAGACAACCACCAGACCAACGACTACCAAAGCTAGTGCGGCGGGCGATGATGACGATGGTAACGACAGTCATAATGATAGTGGTGACATCGTCTCGACTACAATAATAACAAGAGATAATCGCAATAATCATCATCATCGTCATAGACGAAATGAACCAGTTTCCGAGTTTGTAGATAATGATTTTGCTCTTGACAGGAAAATTAAGGAAGCTTGCTCTGAATTAAAACCATCATCACAATGGGCACTAATGCAATTTGAGAGCAACAAAGATAAAGAATTGATTGCCGACTTTACCCAACAATGGTCAAATGAAGGAGATGGAGTTCCAATGTCACCTAATACAAAACGGGCATATATCGATGCATTACTACTTCTTTCTAGGTATGTGAAAGAAAATCTCAATGACGGCATTTACAAGCCATTTGCGGAAATGACAAAACAAGATATAGTTGATGGTTATCTTAAAAGTCTTAAAAAGGAATTATCAAAAGACGAGAAACAAAAGTGGGTGAATACTTACAACACTCGTGCAGCTAAATACCTTGCATTTTGGAAATGGCTGACTCAACCAGAGCTTAAGAGAGAAGAAAGACAGACTCCTCCACAGCTCAAAGGACTAAAGTTTGCAAAACGCAAAACCAAGACTAGTGTTAGAAGAGAAGACCTCTGGACTGATGAGGAGCACAAGGTATTTTTGGAGAGGTGTGAAGACCCTCGTCTGGCATGTTTTCACGCTATAGCACTAGAAACAGGTGGAAGGCCGAGCGAATTACTGGCACTCAAGATTTCTGACTTACACATAAGAGTGTCAAGTAAGGGCAAGAAATACGCAGAGTTTACGATAGGTGACAAGGTAGGCGGCAAAATGAGAAAGCCTAGACTCGTTAACATAAGCGACGCCATTCCCTATTTCAATGTCTGGGTGTCTGTCCATCCATTGCGTGACAGTTCACAAGGTGCATATCTCTTTCCAAGCAGGGACAATAGGTCAAAATATCGAAACAAACCCTTAGAAGAAGGTTCTGTCAGGCTAGCCTATATCAACATGATAGAGAAACAATTCCCAAAACTCTTAGATAGTCCTGATATCTCGTTAGAAGAGAAAGCCATCTTAAGAAGTCTCATAAATGATAGGAAACACTATCCCTATATTCGAAGACACGAGCATGCAACAAAGCTTGTGCATCAAGTCTCGCTCTTTGACTTCAATAGGCAAATGGGTCACTCTGCAACTAGCAACATGTATGAAGTATACGTCCAGGACCTAGGAACTGAGTCAAATAGAGAACTTTTGATAGCAAAAGGTATCATTGATAGAGAGGAGACAGTATCGGCTGCGCAAAAAGCGATACAACCCAAGTATTGTCCAATCTGTCATGAAGCCAATAAGCAAACAGCAGACTTTTGTTTCAAGTGTAATTGGGTCATCAGTCAAAAAGGTATGCAGGAAGTTCGTGAAAAGGAGGAAGCAGCAATCAAGGAAGCGGAACAGACCAAGAGAGAGCTTGCAGAATTAAGAGCAAGACAGGAAGAAGCCTCACGAAAACAGCAACTAGATATAGACCAGATTAAAGCACAGTTTGAGATGAATGTTGATGACCAAGTACACATGCTTCTCTGTGGGCTTTCAAATATCCAAAGAGAAGAAGCATATGTGGGCCCTGCTTTTGCTAAGGCTGCAAAGGATTTTTTGCTCAAAGAACTTGGTATATTGACCAATGGAAAGATAGGAAAAAATCCTGAAACAGGTATTGTAGTTGAGCCCCTTAACCAAAAGGCCTAGTCATCACATCGCTGCTTCTTTTGTGAGCAAAGAGAAAGGGAGGAGAACAAGCACAAGCACCATCATGCAACAACAGAGAATGCCCCAAAGCGATTTATGAAGTTGAGTTATTCGCTCAGGTTAGTTAGTTGGTTGGTGCTCTTGTCTTTGGTAAGTGGGCTCCATTTTTTCTTTTTCTAACCTGCTCTGCACTCATAGAGAAATATTCTTCAAGTCTTTCATTATTAGATTAACAGCAGGGGAAGGGGAGCAAGAGTAATGACAGGCTCAAATCGTTTAGCCTTGTGCTGACTTCTGAAACCTGAATGGTTATTCAATATAGTACCTTTAGGGACTTTAGTGAGCTCAGCATTTTTCCAAATTTCAAATATTTGAGCTGGATTTGCATTTTTGCGCAGTTTTGCTCGTTTTTCTTACTTTTCCGGCTTGTTGTGGTTACAAATAAGATAGAGTCGTCTTTTACTCCTGTCTGGCTGCCCGTTCTGACCTGATGTTATTGTGTGCGTTTCTCGGTCTTGGTCTTCATTTAACCATGTTACCGTATCGCCACCTTGATTATAATGGGAGTTATTCGAACTTCAGAATTAGGAGGGGAATTTTTGAAACACCCTTTCTACAAAGTCGGGGTCTATCACTATTGTATAAGCCTGAGGTAGTCTCGGTGGTGGCTGTTGCGTCTGTTGTCGCTCCTTCAAGGACAAAAATCCTATTTTAGAAGTTTATCATGGTGGTCCTGTATCGCCCGCTAGAGTGGTGGTACCTATAACATCAATTTGCTCAGTGCGTGGTGGGAAGCTAATTAATATCGTTCTAATGCCTCCTGCTTCTGGCTCGATTTCCCCGGGTAATTCAAATTCACCGTTATTAATAAATGCTGCAAAATCTCTATCTTCTCCTTCAGCTGTTTTAGAGTCAATTACTTCTCTTGGCAGTCTGAGAGTTAGTGTTCCATTACTCATTGAGTTAATTGTAACTCCAAGTGTTTGGTTCTCTTCATGGATTGTCATGTCCTCCACAGAGCCACCTGTGATGATATACTGTATCGGATAACTATTACCCCTTACGAAAAGGTCGAAAGTTCTCCATTCTCCTTCACTATTTTGACTTATTTCTGGTTGCGGCTCGAAAACCTCATTTCCCCCTGTGGGCGGTAATACTTGCGGTGGTTCGTTTACTGTGCCATCGGGTCCCAGATAAGGCGTGCCATCACCGTATTCCAAGCTAGACAGAAAGCTAGAGACATCCTGACCAACTTGATACGTGTCCATATCATTCTTGACTATATCGCATTTTTCTGCATGGAACGTAGGGCCTGCACTACAATAATCATCAAACGCTGTTTGATATGTCATACTACATTCAATAGTTGAGGGAGCACTGGCTTTTTCTGTTGCTGTCACATTAAGTCCAAAGTTCTTCAAACAATCACCTGTAGTGTTGCGATAGTATGCAAATGCAGGGTCTTGTTGTTCCAGTTCTGTTATTCTAGCTAGTGCAGTATTTGGATTGCTACTAAGAGTGGTATTATTAGTGCTGATACCGCCTGTCATGTTTTGCGATAGTGGTTGCTGTTGTGCTTCTGCTTGTTGTGCTGCTGACAGCCTCCTCTTAGCCAGAATCGAGACATCATTGCAGTTCTCCCGTGGTATTCCAAGCTGTTCGCATTCTTGGAGCTGTTCTGGAGAGGCGGTACCTACACTACTGCCTGTACCTCCATATTGTGCATTAGCAGCCTTAATCGTCAACGCCGTTGTGGTTATTGTTACTGAGGTTATTGTTACTGATAATACCATCAGGAGCAGTAATAGCTTGAGAGCAGCAGCGATTGATATTGCACTTGTCATAGCTATCAATGGCGTAGCAAGCTTGCTTTTATCCGCTTTGGTGTAACAATCAGAAGGCTAACGGTTCCATTTAGGTCTAGATAAGACACCAGTTGCTTATTGCTTTATCCGCCATTAGTCTTTCGGATGCAAATAATATGTTTGACTTAAAGATGCATTAAACTAGCACGAGCGGAGAGCAGGTCGATACTCGATTGGTCCGCACCATCTCCTCGCATTTGGCTTTGATTTTCTTTTCTTCTCCTTGAATTGTTTCAGTTGTTCTATGTATCCTCCCGACCAATTATTTCCCACCTCCCAGCAAACTTTTCGTATTCTTTTGTTTCAAACCAATAACTTACTTGACCTTTTTCGTTAATGCCTTTGTGAATTTTAGTCTTTATCTCCGGTGGCTTGGCAATGAATACCTCAGGTGGCTTATCCGCATATACGCCTCTGCATACAATAAAATAATCATTCATGTCAAGGCTATCTAAACTGCTACCAAGTGGCACAGGGACTTTATTGGTCAATGCCTTGACTTGAATGGTATGCCTCTTGCTAGCATCATGGTTGTAAATTATTATATCAACCCCCTTTGCGTTTCTAGAGGTTGGCATTACATTCCAACCACGCTTTGCAAGTTGATAGCATACATAGTAAAGACCAACATTACCTGTCACCTGGCTTGATTTCTTCAAGAAAGACATATTCAATCAAACCATGTAGAGAGGAACACAATATATCTGATAGTTTCTCTTAAAGTCTCATAAGTATTAGATTAGAAGAGGAGATGAAAGGAGAGATAGTGAGAAGAGTATTGGTCATCATCATCATCTATCTAAGGAAGTATGTGCTTTGTTATTTTCTCATGCCTCTATTTGTCTTAATAAATTGTCCATCATTTCTCGTCCATTTTCAATCTCGATATTTTGGTCTCTGTACTGCTTTTGATTAATTTTGTTCAATTCTATCTCTCTATATCATTTTTACCCAATTTACCAGAGAAAGTCTAGCCATAGATTGGCACCTACTACTATTGTTGCTATTATCAGACAAATAATAAGAATGTCCATTAGCCTCATTTTTGCTTAGTCGCCTTCCACCCTGTTTGTAGTTAGCTTTTGTATAAATGGCGATTGTATTCTTTCAAAGTCCCAAACTTCATTGCCGACAACACTTATTACTCTGTTTAGCAATTTTCTCCAGCGCACTATACGGGTCTGAACAAGATATTGAGGCTTCTACCACATCTCGGAGTATTGCAAGAGCATCAAGCTTGATTCTCTCAGAATTTAGCCTATCAGCGTATGACACATTTGGATTCTTTGTAATTGCATCATTGGTATCTATGACAACCTTCAATCGGTCCTTCAACTTAGCCAA
>JBQGBZ010000349.1:0-1209 GCA_052038215.1 Nitrososphaera sp. | reverse complement strand
CGATAAGAAAAATATAGGCGTTGTCAATATCAACATGAGGCCATACTATGTAGAAGGATCAAAGACGCTTGCTTATGAGGTTGCTGAGCAGATGAATTGGCAAGTACCAGATAGCCTGATAATCCCAGTAGGAAGTGGTGCGATGCTCAACGCTATATGCAAGGGTTTTGAAGAACTTCATTCGCTTGGACTGATCGACAGCCCCAAGAACATAAAGTTGTTTGCAGCTCAGCCGCGAGGTTGTGCGCCCATAGTTGATGCATTCAAGCATAATAGCGATGAGGTGGTGCCTGTCGAGCAGCCAGAGACTATTGCGAAGAGTTTGGCAATTGGAGACCCCGGCGACGGTAATTATGTTTTAAAAAGGCTAAAGCAGTACAAGGGGTTTGCAGAAGAAGCAAGCGATCAGGAAATCGCTGATGGCATCATGCTGCTCGCCCAGACAGAAGGCATATTCACTGAGCCTGCAGGCGGCGTATCAGTTGCCGTGCTGAGGAAGATGGCAGAAGAAAGCAAGATTGATAAGGACGAGCGTATTGTTTGCTATGTCACTGGTAACGGTCTTAAAGCTACAGAAGCAATTGTAGGTCTATTGCCAAAACTTAATACTATCAAGCCTGATGCAGCAGAAGTTTCTGCAATGATAAGGTGATAATGTTGGCCAAGGTTGAATTCATAGTTCCTTCAGTATTGAACAAAGGGCAGGGAGAGAAAAAGCTGTCGATAGAGGGTTCTGATCTGCAAGATGCCTTTGTAAAAGTTTCTGAGCAGATGGGTGACGACTTTAGACGAAGGGTGTTTGATCATAATGGCAAGCCGAGATCGCTTATCAACATCTACATCAATGGCAAGAATATCCGCTTTAGAAGCGGCGGCACATCTGCTGAACTGAAGGAAGGTGATTCTATCTATATCCTTCCAGCGGTGGCAGGAGGGACAGAGTTGACAAGCGATGAGCTTCAGCGCTACTCCAGACAAGTGATGCTTGAAGAGATTGGCTTTGAAGGTATGGAAAAAATAAGGAATGCAAATGTGTGCGTGGTGGGCGCTGGGGGCATCGGTAACCCGGTTTCGACACAGTTAGTGGCAATGGGGATAGATAAATTACGTATCGTTGACAGAGACGTTATTGAAGTTACCAACTTGCACAGGCAGCACCTCTACACTGACGATGACATTGGCCGCGTCAAGGTGGAAGCTGCTGCTGAA
>JBQGBZ010000348.1:0-7033 GCA_052038215.1 Nitrososphaera sp. | reverse complement strand
ATTATTTAACCAGGACGTGGAATCACCGTAGTTTCTTCTGTCCCAAATTTTTCTGATACTGCAACATTTATTTTTGTTAATATCTCATGTGCTTGTCTCAGTGTCAAATTTTGGTCTAGCACTACATGCAGCTGTGCAGAGAATGCATGACCTAGTGGTCTTATCAGCACATCATCTACATTTACATCGAACTTCTGCTCGACAAATCTTGCAATCTGGTCTTCCATTTCTGGGTTTTTGACTGCATCTACCAAGACCAGTGAAGATTCTTTGAATGCTTGATATGCCATATAAAAGATGTAACCAGCTATTATCATACTACCTATAGCATCCATGTAAGGTATGCCAAAATAGCCAGCTAAAACACTCGCAAATCCAACAAAAGAAGCGCTACCGTCTTTGATAGAGTTTTTGGCATCCAAATTTAAAGAGATAAGGTTGTACTTCTTTGCAACCCTCCTAACTCTAAAAGCTCTGTGCAGAGAGATGCTGCCTGCTGCGACTAACGTAATCATTGTGATTTCTGGATTTATTACATGGACAGGATGGACTATCCTTTCGTAAGCATGATAGACTATGAAAGCACCAAGCACCACTATTACTACTGCCGCTATAAACGCGGCAAAGCTTTCAATTTTTGCATAGCCGAAGTGAAATAGCCGACTTTTGGGCTTGTGCACCATAGTTATGCCAAACCAAACTATGAACGAAACGAGCGCGTCAGCCATTGAGTCTAAACCATCTGCTAACAAAGTCAGACTGCCCGTTGTAGTGGAGATAACAACTTCTGCGACACCTATAGCTAATAGCGTCCATATAGATACCCATGCGGCACGCTTTCCTTCTTCGAAAGCCCTCGACTTACTGTTACTACTGTTAACCAAGCAATAAGGTTACATGCAAAGATTGTAACTCCCTGTTAATTATCCTTATGTTGGGTGAGTGTTAGTTGTTGTGCATTCTTGGCACTTTCTTCCAACGCACATGCAATACGAATGTTAGTATTGCGCACCCACCTATGTTGCATAGACAAATGCTGTGTAGTTATTTTAGTCATTTTGGTTGAGCACTAGAACTATCGTGTTAATGAGTGCCATCGTGCTTGTGCCTACAGTCTGCGATCTTCCTTCCAGCCTTTCACCCCCACCTTAACTATGGATGTCATGTAGGGATGGACCACGCTTATTTTGCAGGTTCAACCTCAGAGTGTGGATAAGCGAGATGTATTTTTGCTTGAGACACAGGAATAAAGGATCAGCTGGTAGAAATGTACACACAGAAACAGCGTTTCAATAAAGCTTAGAACTAATTCAATTCGTTCTGTTTCAGGTGCAATCCCAATGAAGGGATTGTTCTGCGAATTTCTATAGTACGTAGCAGTTATTATCCTACATGTCATGAGATAGGACAGCTAACACGTACATAATAATCCCATACTGTTACTCACAGAATGAATCACAGTCAGTTATTATTTCTCTAGTGAATAAACTGAAAGTAATTCTTCCTTCTTACTTTTTGCAACTTGCCGATGATGGGTATCTGCTGGCCGCAGTTCTTGCAACAGTTGTCAGTGTCCAGATTCCATGAGTCTATGCTAAAACCGTAGCGCCCTATAACTACTGTCCTGCATTCTGGACAATATGTATCCTCCAAAGGATGGCCTGGAACATTTCCTAGATAGGCATACTTCAAACCCTCTTGCTTTGCAACTTCATAATGCTTTTCTAGCGTTTCAACAGGTGTGTTGTCAAAATCCATCATTTTGTAGTCAGGATGGAATCGCAGGAAGTGAATGGGAGTATCAGGTCCAAGTACATCATATACGAATCTGCAAAGCTTTCTCGCTGCATCTAAGTCATCGCCTACCTGTGGCACTATAAGGTCAGTGATCTCGACATGGACCTTTGTCTTGTTTCGGATTTCCTTGAGTGTCTGGAAAATTGGGTCAGCACTAGGTATACCGATATATCGTCTGACAAACTCTTGCTTACCGCTCCCCTTAAAGTCGACTGTGATGCAGTCGAGGAATTGATTCATCATACTAACAGATTCGGGAGTATCATAACCATTTGAAACAAAGATATTGAATATACCGCGCTTGTGCGCTTCTATGCCACAGTCCCTTGCAAACTCTATGAAGATCGAGGGCTCATTGTATGTATAGGCTATACCATGAGCGCCGTAGTAGGCAGCATTCTCTACGACCTGTTCTGGCGTCATTTCCGTACCTTCCACTTTGCGTCTCTGAGAGATATCATAGTTCTGACAATATTGACAAAGCCAGTTACAACCTGTGGTAGAAATTGAAAATATGTCAGTGCCAGGCCTGTAATGGGTGACAGGTTTTTTCTCTATAGGATCTATCTGGCCAGCGATCACTCTTCCATAGACAAACAATCGCAGCTTGTAATTTACAACTCCTCTGATTCCACACAGACCGGTCCTACCTTCTGGTATCTCGCACAACCTTGCACACGCCGTGCACTTTACCCTACCATTGGCTAACTTTGTATATAGCTCGGCATCTTTTCCAGGTAAACTCGTCTGCACTGTAAGATTACTTGTGCGTTTTAATCTTATAAACCATCGTTATACGCCGTATTTACAACATCTATTGAGTGTACTATTATGGGGCGGCAATGCGCACCAATTCTATGTAGTTTGACCTACCTTTGATTTCAGTCGGTTGTGTATACAAATGCTTGCCCCATGTCACCTTAATATCTGCATAAAGCTTGTGGGTGCCAGAAAGGAGGAGGTCGCTACCCTTGAGTTCAATAACCTTATTGATATCAAACAGCAGAGATTTTGCCTCCTCTTCAGTTAATGGGTAAAACGGTGCGTCATCCTTTACTATCGAAACCCATATCCGATATGGTATTTTTGGGTTGCGTGTCCAGAAGAGTGCGGCTTTTCTCACAAGTTTGATCAGTGCAATCCTTCTTCTACCAGATTTAAGATCAATCTCAACCTTCATAATAAAACCCTTGTCATGCTTGTTGTAAGCTCGCTCCCAATTCTTTTGGGAAAATGCATCTCTTATGTCTCCCTGAATTCTGAAACTCAGACTAAGCGTGAGTGGTTGATCAGGTCTGACGCTTTCTTGGGATTTGGCAAGTGTGGTGTGGTCAATGAAACTATTATCTGCCATGTGGCAGAAAGGGATCATTTATATCTTCAATAAGTAGTTGTTGTCAGTATAACGCACATGTTTGTGGAAATTGCAGATGTCAAAGATAACGAAATTGAGTTAAAAATACGTGAAGAAGATATCTCCATTCTGTATATCCTTCAACATGAACTACTGAAGGAAAAGAGCATAGATTTTGCAGGAGTTGTCCAGAAGCATCCGCTTACAAAAGACTATCAGTTGAGGGTAGGTACAAAGAGAAAAGACCCAATGGAAGTCATACAAGATGCATCAACTTCTGCACACGAGTACTCTAAAGAGCTTCTCAGCATGGTCAAGTCTGCCATCAAGAGATAGCGAGGTTCCCACACTCAATGCGTTTTTGTCCAAAATGTGAAACACGATTGAGGCCTCCACCAGGCGATGAGGAGAGCATGGCCTGCCCAAAATGTGGGTTTAAAACTAAAAGAATTGAAGAGGAGGGTAGGAAAGAAGTAGAGATCAAAACCAATCAAGAAGTTTCTCTCAAAGTCATGGAGGGCGACAGCGTTGAGGCACTACCGACTACCGCGATAGACTGCCCACAGTGCAAGAATGTGACTGCGTATTGGTGGATGCTCCAGACAAGATCTGCTGATGAAGCAACCACTCAATTTTATCGATGCACGAAATGTAATCACACTTGGCGCAACTACGCATAGTCGATACTTCAAAATACCTAGCCGCCCACTAATACCTCCCCATTATTACCCTCTCTTATGTGAGAATATACCATGCTACTGGGAAACCGATCAGTAATTTTTTACAAAGTAGTCGTCGAATTATAAGTTGTTCGTCTATAGTATAGTTTCAATTGATGCCACATTCACTGAAATCAGATAACCGCTTATTGAAGAAGATTTGAGTAATCGCTAGAGGAATGCTAATAATAATTCCTGATTCCCTATGGTGAAGAATTTTACTTGTTTGCTTGAGATTAATTAATGACGAGTAGGCACAACAGTTAAACGCCTTCTGGGGTATAGTCCACACCGTCTTCACAATAGACACAAACCTCTCATACCCAGAAGATTACTTAAAGATGTCAGTTCAAAGCATAGAGCAATGTTTAAAATCTGAATTGCCCTGCCAAATAGATGAATTTGGTTTTTGTAGCTAAGAGCAAATCACCAGAAGAATGGAAGGCGGTGGCCTCTGCAATCTCGACACTCGTAGATGAAGCCACTTTTGAAGCTGCGGCAGAAGGTATTTCATTTAGAGGCATGGATCCCTCCCACATTGCGCTCATAGATATTCATTGGCCCAATCACGCATTTGAAAAGTATGAGTGCGATAGCTTAGTAAAATTCGGAATTAGAGTCGACGAATTTTCAAAGCTGATAAGAAGGGCGGACAAGAAAGACGCTGTTGAGATCAGCATTGGCGATGATAGCATGCTTCATCTAAAAATGTCGAATAGTTACAAAAGAGAATATAAAAGCCGCTTAATAGAGAGTTCGGCGAGCTCTACACCGCTTCCAAAGCTTAACTTTAACTCCAAAGCAGTATTCACAGCTGCTGCGTTTGACAAGGTATTGTCTGATGTTCAAGTAGTGTCTGAATACATTTCTGTTGAATCAAAATCAGGCAGTATAACCTTCTCTGGAAGGGGAGATTCCGGCGAAGCTGACATTACTATTGAGGCAGGCAATGAAGGGCTGGAGGAGCTGGAAGCTAAGGAGGAAAGCAAGGCTACATATAGCATTGACTATTTGTCTAAAATTACTAAAGCAGTTGTCTCAATGGGTGGCTCAGTGACAGCAGAGTATTCAAGTAAAATGCCGCTCAGACTGGAGTTCAAGATAGCGAATGTGGGGAGGATCCATTTCTATCTAGCACCTAGAGTTCAGGATTAGACCGCTTATGCGCCTGGTTATGAAGTTTGGAGGAACTGCTGTAGATTCTCCAGACAAAATAAGGCATATCGCACAATTGATAGAGTCACACAAAAAGAGCAACGAAATAGTGTGTGTGGTTTCTGCAGTTCGAGGCATGACTGATGGCCTACTATCCATAGCAGACAGTGTCAAGCGAGGGGATAAGACATCATTAGATGACTTCGTGAAAAAGTGCACCGATATTCACGTGCAAATTGTACAGGGTGCGATTTCAGACAAACAGTTGAAAAATGAAGCACTCGCCACAATCAAAAAGATAATCAACGAGCTAGAAGACATACTGGGCGGTATTGTGCTGTTAGGAGAGGTCACAGCAAAATCACTTGACTATCTTCTGTCATTTGGCGAACGCCTCTCCACCCCGATAGTGTCGTATGCTCTACAAGACCTTGGTATGAAGTCGGAACACCTAACAGGTAAGGAAGCAGGAATATTCACCGATAGCAACTTTGGCGAGGCACGGCCCCTGATAGACACGACAAAACTTAAGGTTAGTCATAAGTTAGAACCTATGCTCAAGCAAGATGTTGTGCCAGTAGTAACTGGATTCATTGGTGCTGATCAATATGGTAATATTACGACTATTGGACGCGGAGGATCTGACTACACAGCTACGATAATTGCTGCAAGCATAGGTGCCAAAGAAGTGTGGTTGTGGAGCGATGTCGATGGGCTAATGACTGCAGACCCAAAGCTGGTCATGAATGCAAGAGTGCTCAATGAAGTATCATTCGCTGAAGCAATGGAGATGGCCCTCTTTGGAGCAAAATACATGCATCCGCGTGCTCTTGAACCCGTCGTCGACACCAAGATTCCGATAAGAATCCGCAATACATTTAATGTCAACCACAGCGGCACCATTATTACACAAAATCCGAGCAAGGAATCCCAGAAAATAGTCAAGTCCGTAAGCGTGATACGCCATACTGCTCTGATCGATGTGAGCGGCGGCAGTATGGTCGGAGCACCAGGCACAGCAGCCAAGATCTTTGATACCCTTGCTAAGAACCGTATTAACATTATGATGATATCTCAGAGCCCCTCAGAATCGAGCATATCAATGCTTGTCAGAAAGACAGACCTTGACAAGGCTACTACTACTTTGGAGCTGAGCCTTCTTGGCAAGGTAATAAAGCATATACAAGTCAATGACGATGTTGCAGTCATTGCAGTAGTAGGATCAGGCATGCGCGGGATCAAGGGAGTAGCAGCCAAAGTATTTGGTGCTGTAGCAAAATATGATATCAATGTGATAATGATAACACAGGGTTCCTCTGAACTCAACCTGGCGTTTGTTGTAAATGATAGGGACTGCGAGCAGGCTGCACGAGCTTTGCATGAGGAGTTTGAGCTCGCCAAAGCTACTGAAAAAAGATAAATGAGTTTTCTCTTGACTCTAATGTGCAAGAAGGAGGTTTTCACTTCTTGGTCGCTCGTTATCTGCTGGTAATGCACCGGGGAATACGAAGAATGACCCTATACAATATCCCGTAATCAAGAAATCATACAAGAAACTTACGAGCCAGCTTGAATAGTGTCTCAACTTATTATGGAGCCTTTTGGCGTAGTCTCTTAAAATTTTCTCATTTTGGAGCTCACTCATATAAAACCTTAAGCGCTAACTTATTTTCTTCGGTTTAGAGATGAACAATAATATACTACGTTTGCAGTAATTGCCATTATATCTGTGCTGGCATTGTTTGAAGCAGTAATTGTAACAATAGCATCAAGTAACAATAGATATGATCGATAAATAACTCAAAAATTCGGAGGACTGAACTACCATTATCAATTGCTTAGTTGCATTAAAGGCTCTGAGGGAGACGAGCCTCTATCGTCATATTGTCAAGGAGAGTTAAAATTGTCTGTCGCATAGTAAACTAGTTACTATTTTTTCCCCCATAGTATTATGCTTAGTTTAATTAAAAAAACTCATTAAGGTCAAAATTGTCAACAATATGCAAGA
>JBQGBZ010000347.1:0-15240 GCA_052038215.1 Nitrososphaera sp. | reverse complement strand
TGAAAACTGCTGTGCTCTTTTGGCAAAACACTATGTATGCCAATTCAGATATTGTGGTGACACCACGGCCAATACACCTGGATGATAAAATGGTTATGTGGTGTTATTCTAAGCCAGTTGGCTATTACGAAAAATTGAAAGAGAAGTTTGGTGAATTCAACCTTGCAAGCTACTGGGGACCGCTTGCCTCACCCAAGTCAAGCGAATGGATAGCAAATGCGGCTGAGTATACTATAGAAAGCGAGAGACCTAATTTTCTTTTTGTATACATTCCGCACGTAGATTACTCTGCACAGAGGTTTGGAAGAGGAGGAGTGCAAGTCCGAGAGGATCTGAAAAAAGCAGATGAGATAGTTGGCAGACTTGTACAAAAAGTAACGACTCTGGGAATGCGCGACGAAACACAATTTATTATTTTATCCGAGTATGCATTTAATGATGTCAACGGTGCAGTACCTCTCAATCTTGCTCTTCGAGACGCTGGATTGCTTTCCATTCGTACCATTCAGGAAAAAGAGTATCTTGATTTTGAATATAGCAAGGCCTTTGCGATGGTTGACCACCAAGTAGCACACATATACATTAAGAACGGCTATGAAAAAGAGACGAGGTCGCTGTTGGAGACAACTGCTGGAGTGGATATGATCTTGGATAGCAACGGGAAGAAGGATTTAGCAGTAGATCATGAACGTACTGGCGAGCTGATCGCCGTTGCGGCAAAAGACAAATGGTTCAGTTACTATTGGTGGTATGATGAAGCAAAGGCACCGGAATTTGCCCGCAAGGTGGATATACACAGAAAGCCAGGATATGACCCTGTAGAATTGTTTATCGACCCAAAAACAAAGTCTATTCCATTTGATTCAAGCTTGGTCAAAGGATCTCACGGAAGACCTGTTGACTCGCAAACAGGTGAAGGATTTGCATTCTATGCTTCAAGCAAAAAGCATGGTATTGTAGATGAGTCAGGTTCTGCAAGATGCGTCGACATAATTAAATGCCTTATTGATGCGCAATGAGATACGCCATAACACTTGCGTCTTTTAGAAATATAGAGCCTATAGAAGATACATTGGCTACTTTGGCAAGACAGGGTTATGATGCAATGGAAATGTTTGGAGAGCCTGGCGAAGTAGATGCAAAGAAATTGCTTGATTCCCTACAATCTTATGGATTGCCTGTCTGTGGCGTGACTGGTATGTGGGGCTCGATAACTAGGAATGGTTGGAAGCGTAGACTTCTGAGCAGTGATCCTGCGATAGTACAAGCTTCTGAACAATATGTCATTGATTGTCTTGACTTGTGCAACGTTATAGGAGGCCACGAGATGAATATTTGTCTTTTCGCTGATGATACACGAGGTGTTGACAGGACTCATAGGACTATTACTGCAAATGAAAAGGAAATATTTGCAGCGAAGGCTATTCCGTTAATGAGGCGACTTACCAGAAGAGCCGCAGATTATGGAATCGAGCTATTGCTTGAGCCTCTTAACCGCTACAGTACTCCATATTGCGCTAATGCAACAGATGCTCTTGCAATAGCGAACCAGGTTGACTCGCTAGGCATATTGCTTGACACATTCCACATGAATATTGAAGAAGATTCTTTTAGAGCAGCAATAGAAGGCTCGAGCAAGATTTTGCGGCACCTGCATTTTGCTGATAACAATCGAAAAATGCCAGGGTATGCTCATATTGATTTTTCTTCGATAGTAGAAAGCCTAAATGAGATTGGCTACGACAACTATATCAGTTTTGAACCCAACATTGCTGATAAGAATTATGAACATGTAATTAAACACGGACTTAATTTTATTAAAGAAATAGTAGATTACAAAACAAAAAGGCACCCTAATTAGCCGGAACTTCTTTCCTATATTGAATTTTAACCATCCGACAGTCCCCAGACGCGGTTTTTGATGTCATCTTTTTTTGACCCCATATGCTCCCTTAGGGAATTTAGTGTGTCAAACGATTACTGCTCGCATTCCTTGCACCTAATCAATTCAATTGAAGGCACAGTGTACCATAGACTGCAAAATTCAAAAACCTGCATTAGAAGGGAAGATGATACAAATATATTTTACTACCTCCTTGAATATCTCTCTCCCTAGGTGCAGATATTGCGGACATCGAACGCATGAATATAAATCGCCTTTTTGATTGGGAGCTCTTAAATTTCGACGCGTCACAGTGGCAGCATTGCTTCAGCAATACTTACTTCAAAGTGGGACAGAAATAGCAGTAATAGCGGCTTCAGTGATAATTGGGCTACTCGTACTATGGGTAATTCTTTCAATACCCGTATGGATAGCGGCCAAGCTCCTTACAGTTGGAAGAGTTAAATTTACTCGGGCGATGTTTGTGACCGCACTTGGTCCCATTATTTACGCTATTGTATTCTTCGTATCGGCTGCTTTACTGGCAGCGATATTTGGAGATCCGACTGTGCCTGTTATAATAGGATTCATTGTAGCGTTCATTGCGTGGATAGGTGTATTCAAAAAGGGATTTGATACCGGATGGCTAAGAGCACTTGGAATAGCTATCCTTGCAATCATAGTGTTTGCAGTAATTGGGTTAATTATCACTTTCTTCATACAGTTAGTAGTTCCTGAGGCTCCTCCCATAACACCAATACCACCTATCCCACTCCAGCAAGTCTAGACCTCCATGCGATAATTGTATTCTCGTTCAGCCCATTCGACAAGGGCGAGAAGATCCTTGGCAACATAGTCCGAACTCTCTTGTGCAACATGCTGTATTTCATCAGTTGCGACTACTGCAATGCGCAGCTCTCCCTTAATTTTTCCCTCCAACTGCTTTGCAGTAGACGATAGAAATCGAAGTGAACCCTCGCCAGACGAAAAAATACAGACAAGCATTAGACCATGCTTACTACTCCATATACGCAATATATGGCGCTGAAAATCTATGTCAAAAAAAGGGTCAATTTGTCCGCCCACGTCGCCGATATATATTGAATCCCAACCGCGAGCCAAGAATGCTACAGACGCAGTTTTAGCCATATGGGTTTTATCTTCCGAGCCTGCTACACATACGACTTGAGCGTGCGCCTTTTGTTCTGCTGGTCTGACATTGAACTTGATAAGATCAATAAGTTCCATCATCAAATTTAACAGAAATACCCTTTCTGTCTTATTGAGTCTCCCTCTACTGTATAGCTCCCCTATAGTGTTGACTGCAGGCACTATAACATCTGTCAGGACTCTTACTTGGTCGACACTTGAGTTCATGACGCTTAGCAAAATTCTTCGAGCATGATCCTCATCACCAGCCAGAATTGAGCTAATCAGCTTTTGTTGAACCTGAATGTAGTTAATTGGAAAATCGATATCCGCAACTCCTGTTTGTGCAAACCATATGTTTACATTGCCTATCTTTTTCTTCTTGAGAAGACCCATTGCATGCATGACATCAAGATATTTCGTAACTGTCATTCTGTTGATACCAATTCTGTCTGCTAGTTCAACACCTGATAGCCCCGTGCCTCCAGCGCTTTGCAAAACATCAATTATCTTACGCTTAATCTCGTCAAGTGTATAGCGCCGGTACATAACTTATCTGATCTTATGCAAAATAAAACCTTTTTATCGATGCTTTTTCTTTGTCATCTTCCTCGAATTTGATATCAAATCAGTGAGAGCATTGAATGCTTTTCCAACCTGCTCCATCTTCACAAGAACTATCGTATCAGTGTAACAACTAACGGTATCTTCGATGTTTATATGTCTCCTAGCAAGTTGGTTATAGAAAGCAATTGCGCATCCTGGAGTCTTGATAATATCTTCAGGGCTATGCACAATGATGGCTGCTAGGCTATTTTCGATTTCAAGGATATCGTCGTGGGTAAACATCCCTTTGACATCTTGAAGCAAAAGATCATCAAAGACAAGTGTAATTGACATTATGCTCTCTGATATGCTGATAAAATTACCCGTACTCTGAATCATGGCTTTAGCAACTTTTTCGATTGTCTTTTTGCTCTTCTTGGCTGAGACCTTTGCTACATCTGTGTTGACAGTTATGGTGCTAGCTGCTAATATTGCTGCAATAGGCTTTTGCTGTACATTATAATCATGCTTTGACCGCTTTAATGCGGTGATGATGCTTTCTATACTGGTAGCTCTTCCGAGCATATGGTCTATTTGCGGCCTGATGATGCGCGCAAGAGCGCTGATATTGCAGTAATCACGCTGGAGGGAGTCCTGAAATGAGAGATCGTTACTGATCGTCTCTCTAACTGCCTCGGTAATTGATTTTTGATTGCTGGCCAGCATGGGTCAATGCCACCTTAATTTAGGTCGTTCCTGACCAAAAAATATAAATGTAATGGTCGAAACGCAGACCCATGTAATTGAGCAACGATGGCAAAGTTGTTTTGGCTTACTCGGGCGGACTAGACACTTCGGTATGTATAAGATACCTTCAGACACTTCACAAGCTGGATGTCATAACGGTTACTGTTGACTGCGGTCAGCACGACAACTTCGATGAAATAGAAAGAAAGGCGCAGGCAATAGGCGCGATAAAACATGTTCACATCGATGCTCGCGAAGAGTTTGCCAGCAATTTTGTGGTGCCAAGCATAAAGGCTAATGGCCTGTATCAAGGCAAGTATCCACTCGCAACTGCTCTTGCTCGTCCACTGATTGCTGCAAAAGCAGTCGAAGTTGCAAACAAAGAAGGTGCAGCTGCAGTAGCCCATGGATGCACAGGTAAAGGCAACGACCAGATTAGGTTCGACGTTACAATGCGTGCACTTAACCCAAACCTTAGAATCATCGCTCCAATACGTGACCTCAATCTGACGAGAGACCTTGAAATATCCTTTGCAAGAGAGCAAAATATACCAATAAGCTCAGAGGCAAAGAAATACAGCATTGACATCAACCTTTGGGGAAGGGCTGTAGAAGGAGGTAAAATAGAGGATGCCGACTTTGAACCGCCTGAAGAGGCTTTTGAATTTATTGATTTTCAGAACGAAAGGGCTGGCTATATGGAAATAGAATTTGATCAAGGCGTGCCAATGGCCGTAGACGGTGTAGATATGGCTATCGCTGACCTGATCGGATACATTAATGATAAGGCTGGAGGGCATGGCGTTGGAATTGTCGACCACATTGAGGACCGCGTAGTAGGAATTAAGTCTCGAGAAGTATATGAGGCCCCAGCAGCTGTGGCAATAATTGAGGCTCACAAAGACCTAGAAAAAATGGTACTCACCAAGCATGAGCTTGCATTCAAGCAGATAGTTGACGCTCAGTGGGGCTGGCTTGCATACTCTGGTCTATGGCAGGATCCTCTACGAGCAGACTTGGATAGATTTATAGATGCGACACAAAATCGTGTTTCAGGAAAAGTTAGACTAAAAATGGAAAAGGGATCGCTTAGGGTGGTTGGCAGAGAATCAGAATATTCTTTATACAGAAACGATCTGGCAACATATGCCACAGGTTCAACCTTTGATCAGAGCCTTGCTAAGGGGTTCGTGGAGCTGTGGGGGTTGCAGTCAGTTATTGCAAACTCCTTGATTGCAGGCGTATCTACGCATAGAAAAAACAAAAAGGAGGTAGAAAATGAAGTCAAAAGTTGAATGCCAAGAATGCGGAGCCGAAGTTAGCGTTCCAGAGGACGCAGTCGTTGGCGAAATCATAACCTGCCCCGATTGTGGTGGGGAGTATGAGATAACCTCAAAGACAGACGGCAACCTGGAGCTTAAGCCCGCTGAAAGAGTAGGCGAAGACTGGGGACAATAATGGTTGAGGTGAGCATCCTATGCGACAAAGTTCGCTTTGAGGAGAAGTCACTCTATGAGAAAGCACAGAACAAAGGTATCAAATCTGAGATAGTAGATGCAAAGACAGTTAGCGTTGGCACATATAGTAAGAAAAAGGATTTCCATCTAGGAGATGTAATATTGCAAAGATGTGTAAGCTATTACCGCGGTCTTTACCTTACTGCTTGCCTTGAGTTTCTTGGGTTTAAAGTAATAAATAGATTTGATGTAGGCCGGATTTGCGGAAATAAGCTAATCACATCAATTAAGCTTGAACAGAATAAAATTCCAACCCCAAAGACACAGTTTGCATTTAGTGCTGAATCTGGGCTTGAAAGCATCAAGAAGACCGGATTTCCTCTAGTTTTGAAACCAATTGTTGGATCCTGGGGACGTGGTATTTATCCACTCCGAGACCTTGAGACAGCTAGCATGATAATAGAAATGCGGGAGGAGGATGACAGCCCTCTTTCACGCATCTATTACATCCAAGAGATGGTTGACAGGCCACCACGTGATATTCGCTGCATTGTGATCGGCGACCAAGCCGTCACCGCAATCTATCGCTATTCCTCAGAATCAGAATGGCGAACAAATGTTGCTCGCGGCGGAATTGTAGAGCTTGCACAGATAACAAAAGAGATGGAGGATCTGGCCCTAAACGCGGCAAAAGCTGTAGGAGGTGGCATCTTAGGCGTGGACATGATGGAAGACAAGAACCGGGGATTGGTTGTTCATGAAGTAAATAATACAGTGGAGTTTCGCGGTGCTGCCAGTGTCTCAAAGGTGGATATTCCAGGTGAAATTATAAACTACGCAATCAAGGTGGCAAGGCGCTAATGACCAAATCTGGTCATGCCTGACCTTATCATGGTTAGTGCAGACCAAAAAATATAAATGAGGATTTTTAAAGCGAACAATTAAAAGAAATGCGTTTTAGGAAAGGAGTATCTCAGAAATGAAAGTAGGAGTTGTTGGCGCCTCTGGGTATGTGGGAGGAGAACTACTGCGGCTCCTTGTCGCTCATCCAAAGATAGAGCTTAGTATGGTCACATCAAGGCAGAAGGCAGGAGAATACGTGCATCGTGTTCACCCAAATTTGAAGGGTTTTGTTGACATTACATTCTCTCCAATGGACATGGAAAAGCTGGCGAATAATTGCGATGTTGTATTTACTTCGGTTCCTCATGGCAAGGCAAACAAGATAGTCAAGGAGCTCTATGATAGAGGAATGAGGATAATAGACCTCTCAGCAGACTTTAGGCTCAAAAATCCCAAGGATTATGTGAGGTGGTATGGTTGGGAGCATCCTTTCCCCGAAATGCTGAGCAAGTCAGTGTATGGAGTTCCGGAGCTTCACAGGGAAGAAATTAAAAAGGCACAGCTGGTCTCCTGCCCCGGTTGCATGGCAGTAACATCGCTTCTTGCACTCACACCACTCATTCAAAATAACCTAATTGATACTGACCACGTTGTAGTAGACAGCAAAATTGGATCCTCTGGAGCCGGCCAGAAGGCAAATGCAGGAACCCATCATGCGATGCGCTATGGTGTAGTTAGACCCTACAAGCCTGCAAAACACAGACACACCGGTGAGATCGAGCAGGAGCTTTCTGTCATTGCAAAAAAGCAAATTAAAGTCAGTATGAGTCCCCATGCAGTAAATATTGTCAGAGGTATACTCACTACAAACCACACATTCCTAAAGAGACCTGTGGAAGAGCTTGAGCTATGGAAAATGTATCGTAATGCCTACAAACAGGAGCCCTTTATAAGGTTGATTCGTGACAAGAAGGGCCTCTACAAGTTTCCAGATCCTAAATTTGTTGTTGGCTCAAACTTTTGCGACGTAGGTTTCGATATAGATGAATACAATCAGAGAATAGTGGCGCTTTCTGCCTCTGACAATTTAATGAAAGGTGCTGCTGGCTCTGCAATACAAAATATGAATGTGATGTATGGATATAATGAAAACGAAGGACTGATGTATACTCCATTGACACCAGTATGATAGTCATTAAAATAGGTGGAAGTGTGGTAAATGGGCTTCATTCCACTACCCTTGCAGATATAAAGTGTATAGCCGAAAAATACAAGCTCGTTTTTGTACATGGTGGAGGTAATGAAGTTACCTCCACTGCTACTAAGCTTGGAAAGGAACAGAAGTTCATTATGTCTCCAGGTGGTGTACGCAGCCGTTATACTGACAAAGAGACTGCTGAGATTTACACGATGGTCATGTCTGGAAAACTGAACAAGGCAATAGTTCAGATGTTGCTGCGTAACGGTATCAATGCTGTAGGAATTGCTGGAATAGATGCAGGCATATTAAAAGCGGAGAGAAAGAAGAAGCTTCTTATCATTAATGAAAAAGGAAGGAAAATGGTAATTGAAGGCGGATACACCGGCAAGATTACATCAGTTGATGCAGGTCTGATAGGTAATCTCGTGAGAAGTGGATATACTCCTGTTATTTCTCCGATCGCATTAAGCGAAGACTTTGATTTTCTCAATGTAGATGGCGATAGAGCAGCGGCAAACGTTGCAGGGGGCGTCAGGGCAGAGAAAGTTATCTTTGTCACAGATGTAAATGGCCTGATGATAGATGGAAAACTTGTCAATTCGATGACTCTTAATGAAGCAAAAAGCGCACTGTCGAAGATAGGGTCAGGTATGGACAAGAAAGTGCTTGCGTGTATCGAGGCACTTGAAATGGGTGTCAAAGAGGCCATCATATCTTCTGGTCAGGTTGAAAACCCATTGTCTAGAGCAGTGGCTCACAGAGAGTGTACGGTGATTGGTTTAGATTGAATGACGAAGACCGATACTTGGCTACTCTTTACCAGAGATTTCCCATAAACATCGCTAGGGGAAAAGGTACAACGGTGTGGGATAATGCAGGAAAGGAATACATCGACTGTATGGGGGGTTATGGGGTTGCTCTGGTTGGGCATTGCAACGACAGAGTGGTAGACGCAATCAAAAGGCAGGCAGAACTACTGATCACAGCCCATATGTCAACATACAATGATACTCGATTAAGGTTCATGGAAAAGATAGCATCGGTGGCGCCTACTTCTTTGAACAAGATATTCTTCGCAAACAGCGGTGCCGAATCTGTCGAAGCCGCACTTAAATTTGCAAGGAAATATAGCGGCAAGCATGGGGTGATAGCAATGAACGGTGCATACCATGGCAAATCGTTTGGCGCACTTTCTGTGACATACAACGAAAAATACAGAAAGTCTTTCATGCCTCTGCTGGATGGTGTTAAGTTTGTTCCATATAGCGATCCGTCATTGCTGGAAGAAGCAATAGATGATACAATTGGAACTGTGATTCTTGAACCCATTCAGGGTGAGACTGGCATTATTGTTCCACCAGATAACCTTCTCCCAAAAATAAGAGAGATCTGCGATAGGCGTAACCTTGTACTTGTATTTGACGAAATTCAATCTGGTCTTGGGAGGACTGGAAAGATGTGGGCAGGTCAAAACTGGAACACGACTCCTGATATTATGTGTCTTGCAAAGGGCATAGCAGGTGGAATACCTATGGGCCTTGTTCTAGCGAAGCAAGAGATAATGGATTCAATGAAGCTTGGGGAGCATTCTTCTACATTCGGAGGAAGCCCTATTGCATGTGCAGCAGGCATAGCCACGATGGAAGCGTTAGTCGACGATAAACTGGTTGAGAACGCTGCACAGATGGGTTTGCGATTCAGGGAAGGACTAAGCCGATTGAAGGAGAAACACAAGATAGTTCGAGAGGTAAGAGGTATAGGCATGATGATAGGAGTCGAACTTCGCTTCGACGTCAAGGATATACTCTTTGACGGAATCCGCCGTGGATTGTTGCTACTCTACTCTGGCAGAAATATTTTACGACTGCTTCCGCCACTTGTTATGAATGAAGTGACGATTTCCCGCGTAGTTGATATAATGGATATTATATTAACTGAAGAGGAAAAGAGAAGAAATGTCAGCAAATACGGATGAGATTGATGAAAAGATCTTACGCCTTTTACAGGCGGACGCGCGCAGGGCATTTGTAGATATAGCCAATGATATTGGTCTTTCTGAATCAGCAGTTCGGCGAAGGGTAAAGAACCTTGTTGAAGGAGCAATCATTAAACGATTTACTATTGAACTTGGGGCAAGTGACAAGACAAGCGCTATAACCTTAATTTCTGTGGCTTCTACAGCAGACACTTCGGCTGTGTCTACCCGGCTGATGGAACTTAATGGTGTCAAAGTAGTCTACGAAATAACTGGACAATATGATATAGCCGCTATCATTGCAGCGCCAGCGATAGTCGATATCAACAGATGTATTGATGATATTCGTAAGATAGATGGTGTGTCTGACACAGACACAGTCATAATATTAAAAACCATGCGGTAATACCTCTTGGGTAAGCATCGTATGATTTATGCTTGTTTTACTCTTTTGAGCAGAGAATCGTACCTTATGTCGGATTCGCCTGACCGAGTAGCTCATATATGACTCTCCTTTGAAAATAGCCAAATGAGCAGACCACAGGCAGATCCAGATACCCAATTATATAAACAGGGGTGTCATAAGATTCTCGCCATATCGCCACGCATACGTTATGCAGGAATAATGAACAAGTTTGGTCGAACGCTTGCAGGAAGCCTTCGCAAAGGCGTTGTGCCGCTGCTAAAGCCGGACGAAGCAAGAAATGAACATTTTGTCGAAGCTACAAGAAATCAATTTAGGAGAAACTTTGAGAATTCCATAGGCCGAGAAGAGTACACGCTGACTGAGAACGAGAAAGTCAAGATATTAACACTATCTAGCGAAGACCATTTTTACTATGTCACGCTTGATAAGGAGACACCGATAAATGAAGTTATGAAAATTATCGAAGAGACAAAGGCGCTGATCAAGAAGTAAAGAAATTTCACCACATGAAGCTTAGTATTTGCTTATGCCAAACATTATTGTATAGAAGAACTCTTTTGCGATACTCAATATCGATCCATGTCCTCCAGCTATTATATTACTATTCGAAGGTTCTTATACCTGGTTAGTTCTTGTCAGGTGAACCTGTGGATGCTCGAAAATGAATTCTCCATTGAATAGGATATTTGTGATTTAACTAAATCTTAGCAAAAACAAATTTTGGTTTCAAAGTGTAGGTGTGTGTATAATGGTGTTTCCCCAAGTCGAGCGGGATCCTTTTCTCATATTGAGGCATGGCATTAGAACCAAGTATAGGCTAAATCATTATAAGACTATCTCGACCATGATCCTCTGTGTTTGCCAAAAAGCAGCCCTGGCAGAGGAGAGATACCGGACTTACTCTGAGGATGCTTATCAGCTTCGCTGTTTTAAGCGTTCTTTATATTGTATTTCTTAGCGTACTTGCTTACGTCGGCGTCGGCGCGATCGCGATAGCTGTTATTGCAGGAATCCTGATACTTGCTCAGTGGTACTTCTCTGACAAGATAGTGCTATGGAGCACTGGCGCAAAAATAGTGAGTAGGGAGCAATTTCCAGAACTCCATGATCTGGTGGAGCGTATAGTGGCGAGGAATAACCTTTCGAAGCCTAGGATAGCAGTCATTAACATGAGAATGCCTAACGCATTCGCGACAGGCAAGACACCCAAAAGCTCCATCGTGGCAGTGACCATAGGACTAATGGACCAGCTAGACCAAGAAGAGTTAGAAGGAGTCATTGCTCATGAGCTTGCGCACATAAAGAACCGTGACGTGCTTGTTCTCACACTTGCAAGCTTGTTTTCAATGATAGCGTGGTATATGATGAGATTTGGAATGGTCGGCGGAATGTTTGGCGGTTATGGAAGACGAGATAATCAAGGGGGCGCAGCGATGCTAGTAATACTGCTGATCGCAATTGTCACTTGGATTGCCAGCTTCTTAATAATCCGAGCGATCTCCCGATACCGAGAATATGTTGCCGATAGAGATGGCGCCCTTATCACTGGCAAGCCAAGCAAGCTGGCAAGCGCGCTACTCAAGATAAGTGGTACCATGAAGCGTATTCCCACACGTGATTTGAGGGAAGTAGAGGGTATGAATGCATTCTTCATCATCCCGGCAATTTCTGGAGATGCATTAACTAACTTGTTCTCGACCCATCCTCCTGTCGCCCAGAGGGTAAAAAAGCTCATGGAAATGGAGGCTGCCATGAGCTGAACTTTTTTAAAAGGATTCGTAACAATCTAGACCGCAATCGCATCCCAAAAGCTGACTCTGAAGTATTGTTCTCTCTTTCTTCAGCGTATGTCACACTTGATGTCAAGCTTGGGCTCAAAGTAACCGGCAGAGGTGCACTCACATTCAAGCGAGTCAGCGGTACATTCTTCTACGAAATGGAACAGGACATTAGACAGTTCCTTGGCAACCTTCAGCCTGAGTTTGATCTAGCTTGGCGTATTACCACTGATTCATATGGTTACATGTGGATCATATTCGAAGGAAAAAGGATAGAAGATGTTCTTGCAGGTCTAACCACCATCAGTGATATTATAGAAGAGAAAGGATTTTCTGATAAACTGCTAGCAGCTGTCTTTGAATTTTCAAGCGTCAGAGAAGAGGGAAGAGGAGGAGCCAGTCAGCAATATCTAATCTATAATTATAAACGCAACAATTTTTATCCTTTTGTTCCGCTTGGGCAAAAAACAACTGATGCTGAGCAGCAGATGAAAATAATGGCAACTGTTGCTGAAGAAATACCCTTCGAGAGAGACATGACGTTATGGTACCCGCTCTGGGATCTTCCACTCAGATCTCTGGTATAACGCCTTCTCCCTGGAATAGCTTCTTTGCTTCGTCCACTGAAAGGTCCGCACTAGGTAATATGATATCAGACTTGATTATCTCATGAGGGTCAAGCGGTTTACCATTCTCAACAACCATATTGCTCAATTCTGTCAACTTCTTCTTGAATTCCGTGTTATCCGATCTCTCTGACCTCACGAGCTCGACTATTGCGTGGTCAATATCATTCAACTTTTTGAGTGTTCTGCTATCAACGGTAAACTGTCCGTGACCCATAATACGAACGATTTTCTTAACAGAAGGCATAGGACTGGTCCTCTTAGCTTTGGCAATTGTTGTCTTTTTGCGGCTCTTGACCTTAGCTTTCCGTGTAGACAAAGCCTTCTTTGGGTGGGATTTGCCCTTGGCGGTCCGCCTCGATTTAAGCTTAGTTGCTGCCGACCTGCCCTTGCTTTTCACTCCACGACTCATTGTTGCACTTCATGCTCCAATTGTTGCTTTTTCTTACGTTGCTTCTCTGACTTTAACTTTGCTAATTCTTCCTCTACTGAATTTTGTACCGTAATTTTTTCTAATTCTTTTTCAATTTCATCTTTATTTGATGTATAATCCGTGAGGACACCTGAATTTATCATTTCATCTAGAGCTTGAGACTTTGCCCTCAATCGCTCTGTCTTTTCCTCAGCTCTGTTCATAGACATTCCAACATCTGTCATTTCCTCAGATATTCCTGTCACACTTTCCTTTATCTTAACCTGAGCTTCCGCTGCAGAGTATTGTGCTTTTATTATTTCTTTTCTAGCCTTGAACTCCTCTACTTTAATTGACATACGCTTTTCTGCTTCCTGCATATTGTCTTCTTCCTGCTTCATCTCGGCTATCTGCTTGTCAAGGTTTTGCATCTGCATCAAGTTTGCATTTTTACGCTCAAGTGCAAGTCGTGCGAGGTCTTCTCTATCTGCCTCCAGAGCTCTTGCTGCCTGAGCGTCAAGCAATCGTATATTCTCCCACAGTCTAGACTTTTGCATCTCAAGCCTCTTGCGAGAAGTAGTAATCTCTGCAAGACTTCGCCTAAGCTTGTTTAGCATCTCTACCTGTTTGACATAGGAATAATCGAGAGCTTCCTGAGGTTTTTCAAACCTATCAAGAAGCTTGTTTGTTTTCTGCGAAATTACAGTCGAAATACGATTCATCAATCCCAATTCTCATTCACTCTACCATCATAAGTGACTGTTGAATATTAAAGGATGATGATGATGGTGGTGGTGGTGGTGATAGTGGAATGGTTATGCCGGTGGTGGAGATGAGGATGAAATCGAGGGCGAGGGTGTGGACTATCTGTTGAACCTTCGCCATTCATGTTCGTCAGGCGGACCATAGTCTTCTTTTTTCTTAAAGTATCCCCAATAAATCAAAAAGCCACCGGCCGCGATCATCGCAATCGCAAACTTTTCATTTGTGACTTGGGCATTCACAAAGTTATCCAGAAATCGCTGTGTCCCATCTTCGATCAAGCCTGCAGCGTGTTCTACATTAAAGAGGACAAGGTTGCGAACCATGATAATTGCGGCGGTAACTATGAATAGAATCCCCATTGCAGACATCCAATTTCTGCCGCGCCTGCTTCCTATCTCTTCCTTCCATCTCATTTTGATATGAATCTCAATACGTCATTACTCATAATATTTGTGTTTAAACGAGTTTTACCCCAGGATTTTTCATTTTGTTTTGTTTCGCAGCGTTTAGGCACATAGGAGTTAGGATCTCTGCTTGGTAAGCAAGTGCAAGAGGCCCAAGATATACTGGTCTTAAGCCTGAGATTTCATTTATAAGCTCGTTCAGTTTCGCTACTGTGTTCTGATCGTCACCGCAGATGAACGTGTCAGCATCAAGATTCTGGTTAAGTTTCTTAAGTTTTGATTCAGATATTGTGTGAAAAGCCGATACTATTCTTGCTCTGGGGGGGAGCTTGTCGGCAACCATTTCTGCAGCTTGCTTCTTACCTTGTTCTAGTGGAATATACACAAAACCAGCTTCAGTTCTTGCCATAGGGACAATAGGTGACACGACGATGCAGTCCTCTCTAAGCTTACCCGCAAGCTTACCACAGGTGTCATCTATGGACTCATAGGGAATCGAAAGTATCAGAACATCAATATCATCTGCAAATGAGATGTTGTCAGTGCCACTTATGGAACCGCCGATATTACCATAGGTCTCTTTGACAGTCCTAGTGTAATTCTCTGCTGCTTCTCTAGCCTTCTGAGCCTCTCTTGAGCCAACGATAACATCATGCTTTTGACACCATCTGAGTGCAAAGCCTTCCCCCATCCCTCCAGTACCGCCAGCTATTCCAATCTTCATCGAGTCGTCATTGGATAAACTAGGTATTAATGTGCATCGGCCTTAAGATGTTTGTTTGTATCCTATAGTAAACTTGCTGGACACTTAGTGGATCATAAATCGTTATCGCATATAGAAATACCAAAAAATCTTGCGAACTGTAAGGTAATGGTCCATGGACCTTTCTAGTACAAAAACCGCTCTGGTAGGCCATTACATAAAAATGACGCCCAGTCATCTTTGCCACTAGCAATTTTAACGGACTATGATCAGGCTTCGACAAGTTCTTACAATAAATTAAGCGAAACTCGCATTACTGATTACT
>JBQGBZ010000346.1:0-16062 GCA_052038215.1 Nitrososphaera sp. | reverse complement strand
TGGGGTCTCCTTCTGATAGCTCTTTGACGTTGTATATTAGTGTCTTCAATTGATGCTTTGGTGTAGAAAACTATGCCCGTGCACTCAAGAGTTTAAAGGAAACCGAATAGGAAGATCAAGCCCGTTATCATTGCCTGGTTAGCAACTCCATATATAATCAGCAACTGACCCCACTTGATCTCACCAATCAAAGTTATAATGAGTGTCTAATCCATTCACATCTATTTGCCAAACTATATCTAATGAAAGTCGTAGAACCAAATAGATCTAACAGTAACTCAAAAAACACTACACAAAGGCATCATCGGTACAGCTAATGCTATCGTGGGATACAAGCAGAGATAATGATAAGTTTAAGCAAGCTAACTCCTAACATATTGTCATCAAACTTGACAACATATAAGTGACATAAATAATGCTTGATTTTCAAAAAATTAAAAAGTATGGGTATATTTCAGACAAGTCACTTTGCATTTAAGTTCTTTTACTGTGCTTGTCTATTTTATGCTGTCTTAGCTCTCCTCTAGAGATTGGAATGACTCCTTCCACTTTTCTCATGAAAAGCTGGTAAAAACGCCAGAAGTTGATTCTTCAGCCATATTTTTAGAGATGCTTCTGTACGAGATCCTCAATAAGAAGACTCACCAGCAGGTATATCTCTTTTTGATGTGGCATACACAACAACACAATCATGTGGAGCTATAACCCCAGAAGAACGCCCCATTGTATCCACACCTTCATCTGCCACGATAGCACAACGATGCGGCTTGACAAAATATGCACAGTTATAGCAGAGGTACCCTTTGTGATGATCTGAATCTTTAAGCTGTTCTACTCCTATATAGCGTGCGGTAAACCTTGGCAGCTTTTTTGTTGTGTTGCTTCTTGCAGAATATTCTTGGTTGACTTTAAACTCTCAGGTTCTGTTGACTCAGCATATATGGAACGACAAATCATGAAATATTAGCTAAATAGCATGACCTAGAGATAATTGCAATATAGCGCACAAAGACATTTTTTCGGTAAGGTCTAACAAGAGAACTAGGAACATTAGATTAGGATGAAGTTGTGGTTGTATTGTCACTATTATCAGTGATCATATTATCACTACGGGTCCTGCCGCTGCTGCTATCATTACTCTCATTATTAACATCACCATTGTATATTTCTAAGGCTCGTGCTACTTTTTTACCACCCTCTGTTTTTTTTAACAGATTGTTTAATTCTTCGATCGCAAGTGAATGTTCTTCTCTTGAACCATCTGCATTTTCAAATCGAAGTATTAATTCATTTTTCATGGGACTTTTCTCCTTTAATTTTCTTATAATAGACGAGTAGTACTTGGCAGTAATTTCTAGGAAAATAGTCACCAAGTTTGGATCATAGGCTACAATATTGCTATTGCCTATGCTTATGGAACTTTTACTTGGGTCTACTACTAAAGCATCTTTATCACCAACTCTGATTGAAGATATCCTGCTGTAGAGTGCCAATTTGGATGGTTCATAATATAGGATCAGCTCAATCTTATCCAGAATGGCTCTGCCAAGAAGCAGTATCTGGGCAATATCAGTACCTTCAGCTATATCTTTGATTCCCAATATATCATGTATTTTTCCTTGCTCACTTGAAGTGAAATCTATCCTTGGCAGTTTATTATACTCCAAATAATGTTTTTTAGGCTTCACAGAAGTACTCTCTATATTGGTGGTAGCAGTACTATCATTATCATAATTTAGTTCAGATATTCTATATTTGATTTGTATCAAATTATCATCAGGTTTGGAAGGATTATCTACAAGTACCACCGTAAGATTTTCTTTACCATCTGTGCTCGCAGAGTAAAGGTAATAATCCTCAGCATTTACGAACTTTGGTGCTCTGTGACTCTTTATCTCCTTGTCAAGTCCAGGCAAGAAATCAAAGGATTTTTTTAGCTTCTTAGTAATCGGAGTCTTTAAACCCACAGGTATCATTATATCCTTCAAACCAAAATCTGATACCTTCCTTCTTTGATTCCAAAATTCAATTTCTGCGCTCCTTACAGAGAGAGAATAGGTGAGAGATGTAGTGTTCCCAGGTATGTCGGAATTATTTGGAGGCAATGTGTTTATCAGTACAATATTGTAGCGTTTACTATCTCCAAAACTATCATCAATAGATAGCTTCAATCCTTTTTGAACACGGGATATCATGGTATAAGGTAATTTTTCATAGCTTTTTGTCATCAACTCATTCAAAGGTTCTAATGCGCTAGTCAATGACCCTTCAATTCTTGAATAAATGTATCTTCTATAACTATCAGATTGCTTAAGGAATACTTCTCTAGAATGAATTATGTTGCTTCGTAGAGTGCTACTCGCTATTACGAATGGATCAGCTTCGGTTGGGATTGAATATCGTTCTCTTAGGGGCTCATTATGCAGGCTACCATAATTGCTAAACGTATCTCCGACGGTGTTAATTAATTGATCTATTTTTGATATTATTTCCGATTCCAAAGACTCTGCATTGGCAATGACCGATCTGAGTTGTTCAAAGTCATTATGCGCCTGAAAAATCATATCAGAAAGACTAGAAAAGTCCCTTAGTTGAGATAAGAAATCTGCATTTTGCTCTAACGGACTGTAATCAGCGTAAAGGTACCTTCCTCGTCTTGAAGAACTATTGACTGTGTCTTCTCCTGTTTTCATATTACCGTATTACTATGAAGTACGGTATCCATTGCAAGGATATAAATCAAATATCGAAACAGTAGATGAGAGACAACAGATTACCTGACAATAATTGTTATGTAAAAAATTCAGACTATACACTCAGTGTCGGGGGGATAGTGATAACCTCAAGGGTCTCCAATTCTACTCAAACTCTACATTTGTCTTATCTAAATTCCGGCCAATTCTTCTCTGATCTCGACAGCAACATTCTTTCTGTAAATGATCTGATATCTTCTGAAAACAGACCTTCTCACAGGGTCATAGTCAATCTCAATTATTTTCCTGAATGTTTCAAGTTGCGAATTTGCAATTATAGTTCCTATACCCAATTGTTTCTGTCTTATCTGATATGCTATCTTTCGTGGTAGATTGCAGATGAAAATCTTGCTTTGTGCTCTTATGAGCACTCGATCTGCATCATCTAGGATAATAGACTCTCTAGAAATTGTCGTTTCATTTTCTGATTGGTCTACTACATTGACCCTTATTGCAGAGCCTGTCAGTACGCTTAGAACTTGCTCGGTAGTACAATTATCCACCAAAAGGGTTTTTTGTGCCAGCTCAAGCCTGATTCCAGATTTTCGTTCAAGTTCAGAAATTTTTTGTAGCATAGAGCTTCCAAAGTCTCCATTCTTCGGAATTGCGCCTGCCACAACAAGGATTGATAGAGTAAGTCTTATGAAAAGATTATTATCCTAACCGCAAGTATAGAGACGGCAAATAATATTGTGCCAACACTAAGGACCTTAAGGCCAATCTCAAGTCTGTAGGTTAGAGCATCATTCCTGTTTCTCTGTTTTAGCTGTTTATACGGCCTGGACATACTTATCTCTGCGTAGCTGATGAGCCCTGTCAACGCCGCTACTGCTAATGCGAAGATGCTAACGGAATTTGTCTGCATAATATACCCTGCCAACACTGGCAAGGAGCCCCATGACACTGCAAACCAAAAGTCGTTATGGAATATACCGCCCCATATTTCATAGTTATATGTAAATAAAAAGAACCCTTCGAGCACTGCAATGATTGCTAGAAGTGGAACAAAAAAAACAATGTAATAAACCCCTATTGCATAAGCAGCTGTAAGTGACGCTCCCATTATGATTAACAATTGCGTTTTACGAAAGTAGCTGCCCCACGGTTTAGTTTTTTTTGACCCGAGGCTATCAGCGACGTGAGCCGAGATTCCGAGTGCGAGTAAGTAGATCAATGCAATTGCGCCAAGTCTATCCCACCATATTACCTCGCTGGCAAGCATCGAGCCTATAATCGCAAATGAAACACACATGCCAGTGTAGGGCAGAAACATCAAGCCAACAAAGACGCGAAACCTCATTGGACCAAACTTGGGGACGAACCATTCATCGATCCGCGTTTTATTTTCTGCACTCATGGCTTTTCAGCAGACGCCATAGCAGAAGTCCCGCCCGTGTAATACCTACAATCTACATTCTGAAAGCTTCTATCCCTTAGAGCTGTTATTGTCTGATCAGCCCAATTTGATTCTTTTATGACATCGTCCAGCTCCCCAAAAACAACCTTCCAGGACGCAACGAATCTTCCTGCTAGTTGGAGCAATTCAAAATGCATATTCCAAAGGCTGCGTACAAATCCTCGTGGATAAGTAAAGTCATGAAATACTAAAATACCACCGGGTCTGAGCACCCTCCAACATTCATCGACTACCTTTTGGACGTTGACGTATTTGGCGAGATAGGAGGACACCACTGCGTCAAAGGATTCATTCCTATAGGGCAAGATTTCGGCTGTTCCCTGCGCTATAGGTGCATTAAGCTTTTGCTTCAAGATGAGGAGGTATTCAAACGTGAGATCTATCCCTGTGACGCTTTTGCCTTGCTCTACTAGCATTGATGAAAGAACACCGGTTCCGCATGCAAGCTCTAGAATTTTGCTATGATGAGAGAGTTTTTTTATTATCTCATGTTTCCAAGCATTATCCCGCCCAAACGTCGCTAGTCGCAAGATTAGGTCATAGCTGTCGGCGTTTGCAGGAGTAAAGAACCGCATTGCATGAGCATGACCCTCATGAATTAGCATTATGAGTGCTATTACAATCCCACCTACTTTTATGTATTGAAAAAGTAAATCAATCCCTGGAACCGATAAAACTTGATTGTATTTCGTAAACTGGCAGCGGCAGGTATCACTTGAGGAGATAAATGGCCAGAAAGTTATGGTGAAAAGAAACAAGCCAACAAAACAATTTCATGAATTTCTCATACTCTACGCTTATTCTCTTATTTCGATGTTGCTTTTGCATCCGTCTGCTCCGATTGCGTTTAGCGAAATAATTAAGAATGAAGGATACGAGATGAGAAATAAGCTAAAAAAAATTGGCATATCTACTCCAGTATTACTTTCAATATCCGATACATACATTATAGAGGAGTATATCGAGGGTGGAGACATCTACCAGGCACTTGCTTCCACTGGAGACATAGGGCTTGCATACAAGGCAGGATCCATCACGGGCAAAGCTCATCAAGCCGACTATACCTTCGTGGACAACAAGGCACAAAACTACCTTGTGAAAGAAGAGTCTGTCATAAGAACTGACTTGGGTTTCATGAAAAAAACTCGTTCTCACTATTCAAAAAGCATGGACATAGGATCATTCCTTGCAAGTGTAATGGACTTGGACAGATATGATGAAATTGCCAAGTCATTTTATGATGGTTACATATCTGAGTCAGGCAGTAAGTTCTCGTATCGTTCAATAATCATCCGCAACCTTTTATCAGCAGGCTTCTCATCAAGCAGCAAGATAACTCTCAGGAACATGCTACTAGACGCCAGGAACTTGGTCAGTCTCTAGATTGGAGGAAGCTCTGCTTTTTTGTCGAAGCCGCCTGAGCCAAACTTGCAATAAAAGCACTGGTCAGACTGCATGTACGTTAACTTTTGTATAGATATTGCCCCCAGTTTGACTGCAATCTTTGTCATGAGACGGTACTTAAAAGGCATAGACGGTATTACCTCTTTAAAATAAACCTCATAGTGGTCCGGGCAAAACTTTAGTGTCACCTGAGCCTTTTGTCGAAACTCGGGTGACGTTTGGGTGTTATGCTCGCTCATGGTCTTGGCTACATTAATCTGTTCTCTAATGTACTCATGTTTGGGACAAGGACAGTCCTTTCCGCCTGGATGCTTGTAGGCAGGGGTATTTTTCCAGTCAAAGCCTGGAAAATTCTTTTCAAAATCATCCATCGCCGCTGTACACCACGTATTCTACTCTTATAAAGATGTAGGACAATCTCCAGTCGTATAAAAACAGGCCATTGTAAAATGAATATTAACTACGTTTAGTTGGCGCCTAGAATGACAAAAAATATTTTTTTGATGTTATAACACTCCGTAAGCGACGTGGTACGAGACACTGACACTAGTGGTAGTGCTGTTTTGACAGCAACAGCCACAAATAGTAATTCTGGCGACGATGACTTAGACCCTAACCGTAAGACTTTATTAGAATTCAAGAAGACTGTTCAAGAAGATCAAAAGATAGGGGATAAGCGAATAGAGGAGATAAACACCCAGCTTGACGGTATCAAGAAGCAGATTGACGAAGAGAGAACCCAGCTTGATGATTTTAGAGCCAAGTTAAAGCAAGTCAATGAAGAAAAAGACATTGAATATCCTAAATTTGTACAACTAAGAGAGGGCCTGATGCAGGCTAAGAACCAGATGAAGATTCTAGATGACAAAGTTGGCCCAGTAGCAGCTAAGTTAAGAAAAGAGAGGAGCGATATGCACAACCTTCAGAAGGCACTTGAGCAGATAGAGAGAGACATTCAGACTAAGAAGCTGTCAAAAGACGAAGAGCGAAAACTTGTTGCTCGTTCCAAGGAAATCGCAACAAAGCTTCACACCTTGAAGGTGATTCATAAAAAAGAGGATCAGTACCGCACCATTTCGACACAGTATGACCAGCTAAGAGATCAAGTTAGAAGGATTTTTAAGTTAAAAGAGGAGTATGGTATCAAAATCGGGAAGCTAAAAGAGAGTCTTGATAACCTGATAAACCTTCGGGAAGGCCTTTATGAGGAACGTAGGCAGGTAATTCACACAGTAAGAGAAGCTGCAGCCAAGCTTGGAATGATTGAGACTCAACTGAACGCTATTGCCTTCAAAAAGTCGCGCATGCAGGCTGCAGAATATCGTCATAAGAGGCAGAAGGAGACAGGAGAGAGACGAGCAGCTCGACAGGAGGCAATGCAAGAGCGAGCAAAGCGCGACAAGGAGTATCAAGAGCGTCGTAATGCGTTGAAAGAAGTGGCACTTAAAAAGATGACTACAGGCAAAAAACTCACATTTGATGAAATGAAGTTGATATTCGGTGATGCGACCTCTGACTAAGATACGTTTTTTTGATAGACAATTGTAATCTGCCCTTGAAGATGGCAGATAGAATTGAGTACACTGGTAAGGTCTACGTCTATAGTAGTGGTATGCCTGCAGGCCACATTCAGCTTACAAAAGAGAGATTAGGCGAATACGGCGTGAATGAGAATGACATTGAAGTTATCGAGGTTCCCGAGGGTGTCCCCGAAGGGTCAGTAATGGTGACAGTCTGGCCCCATTATTTGTCAGTTGCAAGGGTCAAGCGAGTGCGAGAGGGCTCAATCTACGCGCCCCAGCTATTTAATATCCAATTATGATCTAAAACGTTAAATCTTCTGAAAACCCATTCTAGTAGGATGCTGACATTCTTTTGTAAGCGTAATCGCCATGGTGATTGCCCTGGCGATTGGCCAGTAGGCGATGTATGCGGACCGGATCATGATTGCTCGTTTGACGTGGAGAGGGTAAAATGCCAATGTATGTGCCATGATGGGAACTGATTATTTTATCACCAAGGAAGAACAACGAATGGTCGACGAAAGTAAACTAATAGCGACTCGTAGGCCCAATCAAACAAGTTTCTTAGGAAAGGCCACGTTACACACCTTTAAGAATTTTCAGATATTATAAGGAATCTTATAAATACGAATGTATCTACAAGAGTCTACCGTACTAACTTTCAATCTTTACTGTCCGCTTCACAAAGGATTCCCTCGTTTGCTTATGCACTCTATTTCATGATGGTGCTTAAATCAGGGTTATTATTGAGTCTCAGATATAACGACGTAACCTTTAATTGAGCTTGCACGCTTTTTTGATTAGGAAAAAGTCAATCAAATGTTAGACTTCTCTTCAACTTTATCCCAACTTAATGGTTTGTTTGGAGGAGAAGGGTTAGATCCTAGCAGTCCATGGATGTGGGTTTCCATCATATCTCTTGCCATAATCCCGTTTTTCATGATATATGCCCAAAAGCTTCAATCTCGCGTAATTATGGGTGAAATATCAAAGTCGCTTGTTAAACTAAAAACAATGAGGGAAAATGCAAGAAAGGAAGCTATCGACTACGTCAAGAATGCGATAAAGATATCATCTTCTACGAGGGACCCAGCAGTTGGAGTGGACAGATTCTTGGAATATTTTACAATCCTGCCTGTAGACCTTGACCCAAATGGGCTTGTGCACAAGCTAGATCATATCATGAGAACTAGAGACGACAGAGTCCGCGCAGAGATCAAGAAATTATGTATTGGTGCAGGAGACAAAGAAATTTCAAAGATAGAAAATATTCTGGAGGCTGCAACTGCCCTGAACCTCATTTACAAAGTTGTAAGGCATTATTATCTAATGGGCAAGCGTACTACTAGTATGTTTATTCTTGTCCAACTTCAAATGGTCATGCCCCTCCTGCTTGAAGAAGCTGAAGCACTGCAGAAGGCCATAAGCGCATTCAAGCGCGGCCAGCCAATAGGTGATAGCATAGGACCGATGGTTGTGGGCAAAATGATGTTTGGAAAGGAAAAGAAGTTTGCAGCAAGGGAAACTATATACAGCGAAGATGAGTACAGGGGCAGAAAGATATATCTTCTTAAAGCTGAAGGGCCTGCTGGAACCGTCGGAAGGCCGGGGGAAGCCATAACTCGCCTTGTCGGCGACATGGGGATCAAGATAGATACAGTCATTATGATAGATGCAGCGCTCAAGCTCGAAGGTGAAAAGACTGGAGACGTGGCAGAAGGGATTGGAGCCGCTATCGGCGGCATAGGTGTAGAAAAATATCAAGTAGAAGAGGTGGCAGCCCGGTTTAACATCCCTATATACGCAGTCATCGTCAAGCAGTCCGTGCAGGATGCAATCACAATCATGCGCAAGGAAATAGCAGATGCATTTGAAAAGGTAACAAACACTGTTTATTCAGTTATTGAAGATAGGACCTCTGAAGGCCAGTCAGTCATGGTGATAGGTGTTGGGAACACAATAGGAGTCGGTCAATAATAGTAATGCTGTTTGGCAAGAAGAAAGAAATTACTCCAGAAATATACTCGGAAGATACCTGTCTGTCATGCATTGAAATAACCAAGCGGCGTTATGAAGAAAGAGATTATGTTTATGGCGGAGGATTGCAATGTAAGAAGTGCACGTCTCCTAATACAATTGTGACTGCAATCTATGGGGAGTATCCAGAAGAAGATAAAGGCTAAAGCGTAATAATATTTGCACCGGATTCTTTAGGAATTAAAGTATGCTCTGATTGGACCACTATTTTGCTATGTCCTTCAACAAGAATAGGGTATGCATGCATATTCTTTTTCTTCATTAACACATCCGCTAGTATACGTAGATCCTTTTCGTCATACTTATCGGTAAGCCATCGCAGAGCAAAGGGGAGCGTTCTGTACCGGCTCCAGAGGAGGTCCAAAAGATCGTCTGCTTCTTTGTTCTTTACAGGCTTGCGGGAAGTTATTCCAAAGATGTTCTTCGTTTTGCCTTCGTACACTATACCTTGACCATCGCTTGTAGTGATAAATGGCTCAATTGCATATGCTTCGTTTTCTATAAGAGATAATGACGATCCTCTAGTCCAAATGTTGGGTATAGATTTTCCAGCATGAATGGTGTATTGCTGAAGTGAGTGGCCACTGAGATTCTGTATTGGTTTAAAACCAAATTTCTTTATCGTAGTTTCTATGACTCTGCCTATGTCACTTGCTTTAGTGTTGGCACTTGTAATTCTTACTGCCTCGCCGAGTGCCATTTCTGCTGTACTGACTAGTGGTTCATATTTTGGGTCATAGCAGACTGTGACAGCTGTGTCTGCAATATAGCCTTCGATGTGGACGCCAATGTCTATCTTAAGGACGTCGCCTTCTTTTACCAAGGTGGCATCGTTTGGTTCTGCGGTATAGTGCGCAGCTATCTCATTGAGGCTTGTGTTAACTGGAAATGCCGGCTCAGCATTTAGGCTGCGAATATGAGCCTCAACTGATTCGCAGATCTCAAATAGTGTCAATCCTACATGATACTTTTTGCGTGTGGTCTCCCTCACCTCCGCTGCTATCTTGCCGGCCCGTAGATAGCATTCAAGATTCATCCTATTTTGGTTTTGTATTGCTGTTCCTATATAGAGATTGTGCGGCTGATTGAATACAAAATGACGATGAGGAGGAGGAGGAGGAACCCTGATCGTTAACAGGACAAGCCTCATAATCAATCAGATGATGAGATCATACACATGCAAGGGTACTCATAAAATTGACCGAAATATGTCTGACGGGGTTAATGTCCCTTAGACTTACAAAGCATACAACAAAGTGCTAATAGAACGGAAAGTTTTAGACTGAAGAATCGACAATTGAGATACGTCAGTGATGTCTAAATTCAACTCATTTAGTCTAGGTGGCTAGGCATGCATTAGCCCATTTAGAACAGATTTATCATCTGCTTCTTCAATATCCTAGAGAGAGAAACATACGTTGGACAGCAGTTCAATCAAAGCCATCTATTCCATAGGCCTTGACTAGAGCTTCAAGCTCTAGTGTGGTTATAGGTAGTTGTTCACTTGTTTGCCAAAAGTCAAACTGAGGTGACATCAAATATCCCTTTTGCATTTGCATGTGACCAAACCCAAGTACGTGGCCGATTTCATGGACAGCCGAGTTCCTAAACGCATATGGCGGCAGGTTTATTTCAGTCTCGCCATCGCCATGTAGTACAAGTGGAGAAAGGTATACTCGCATATCAAGGCTATTGTTATCTCCAACGCCCTCTTCGAATCCCACAGACGTATACGCTCCAGTTTGGATAGGATAATCTGGAAAATCACTATATTTGTCATAGATATACACCTTGATGTCACATAATTCAAGCTCTGCCTCAGACTTGACAAACTTGGTAGTAATATTCCATCCAAGGTGGTTGCCAGTATATTCCTGCAGTGCATGCCGCCACTTTTGCACTGACAGCTTTGTCCAAACATAGTATGCATTTTTAATGCCGTCGTCCAGGTATATGCAGCTTTTTATATCTTCTTTATCCCAGTTGTACTTTGTCATAGGAACAGAAGTTTCGGTAAAGTTAGTCTGCTCCGAATAATATTTTGCGGCAAATCCTGGGGAAAGACTATAGGCAATAAAAAGAAGAAAAAACAACAACAACAACATTAGTCTAGATGCAAGAAGTGACACAGTTTCTTGCACATTTTTTCAGATGACTACTTTTTCATCCTTATCTAGTGTAGCAATATTAAATGCTTGTTCTATTGTTGAGACAAATATGACGCCGTCTCCGTGCTCACCTGTTCTTGCAGATTCAATGACTGCCTGTACCACTATGTCTACCTGGTCATCTGGAAGCACTATCTCAAACTTGACCCTAGGCAGTAGATCGTATGCGACGGGCTGACCTCTCCATTGTAAGTGGAGTTCACGCTGTTTGCTCCATCCCGATACTGTAGTAATTGTCATACCACCAATCTTCATCTGCCTTAGCTTTTCTTTGACGACAGGCATCCTTTCAGATCTAATCATGGCTTCTATTTTCTTCATTTATATAGCGTTGAATGACGCATGTACCATAAATTGCTATTGTTCTATAGTGATTTTTATTAAAAATACTTTATAAATTGGCGGATCAGAGGTAAGCCATTTGAAAAATAAGAAATTCGTCCTTGATACCAGTATCATCATCGATGGGGAGATAACAAGGATGCTTGAAGGTGGTAATAATATTGAGCAAGAAAGCGAGATCATTATACCTATAGCAGTTCTAGACGAGCTACAGTCACAGGCATCTACCAACAAAGAGCACGGCTTTGTAGGGCTTGAAGAGATAAAAAAAATTAGAGAGCTCTGTGCTACAAAAAATATTACACTCAGATTTGTGGGTCAGCGACCTGACCTTGATGATATCAGGCTTGCAAAACATGGCAGAATAGATGCAATAATTAAAGACGTTGCGATGCATGAATCTGCTACACTCGTCACTGCGGACTATGTACAGGCGCTTGTAGCAGAGGCTCAGGGCATCGAGGCAGTGCACATAAGGGCTCCCACCAAGACTACGGACCTGGAGTTTGAGAAATACTTTGACGACACGACAATGAGCGTCCATCTAAAGGAAGGAATATTTCCTATGGCAAAGAGGGGAAAGCCGGGTAACTTCCAACTTGTCAAAATAAGTCAGGAAAAGATCACCTCTCACCAATTGTTAAACATAATCAAAGAAGTTTCTGAAGCAGGCAGGGTTACAGGGAAGGGCGCTGTAGAAATAAGTAGGAGTGGCGCGACCGTCCTCCAGTTTGGTAACTTCAGGATTGCAATAACAAGGCCGCCATTTTCCGACGGGCTGGAAGTGACAATAGTGAGACCTATCATTCGGCTAGAACTTGAAGATTACAATGTAAGCAGCAAACTAATGGACCGACTTTCTGGCAAGGCTGATGGGATAGTAATAGCTGGTCCACCTGGCTCTGGTAAGAGCACGCTTGCAAGCAGCGTTGCTCAATTCTATACCAAAAGAGGCAAGATAGTCAAGACCTTTGAATCACCACGTGACCTACAGGTATCTGATGAAGTGACGCAGTATGGTCCTCTCGAAGGTAGCTTTGAAAAAGCGGTAGACATTTTGCTCTTAGTAAGACCCGACTATACAATCTTTGATGAAGTAAGAAGAGCACAGGACTTTGAAGTATTTGCAGATATGAGGCTTGCTGGAGTTGGCATGGTTGGTGTAGTGCACGCAAGCAGTCCACTTGACGCAATCCAGCGATTCATGGGGCGAGTCGAGCTTGGCATGGTTCCTCATATTTTGGACACGATAATCTTTGTGCGAGATGGCACTATAATGCAGGTCTATGAATTGACTCTAACTGTTAAGGTGCCAAGTGGAATGACTGAGGAAGACCTTGCTAGGCCATTGGTTGAAGTACGCGACTTTGAGTCGGGTGCAATAGAATATGAAATCTACACCTTTGGAGATGAAAATGTTGTAGTGCCGGTCTCGAAGTTGACCAAGACCGGTCAGACAGAAAGTGGTGTTCGCAAGCTGGCTCAGTCCAAAGTAATGGACATTGTGCGCAGGTTTGATCCAGGAGCCGAAGTAAATGTTATTTCAGATAACAAGGTGCAGGTAAGAGTTAGCAAAGAAGCCGTTCCTAGGATAATAGGCAAGGGTGGATCCACTGTTTCAGAGTTGGAGGAAATGCTAGGCATAAAGATAGACGTGGAAGCCAAGACCCCTGCTCTAGGCAGAGAGATCGAGTTTGATATAAGTGAATCGGGCTCATCTATCAATATTATATTTGATGACGAAGCGATCGGTCACACAGTCGATATGTATGTGGAAAATGAATACCTTATGAGCAGCCAGGTGGGCAAGAAGGCTAGAGTAAAGATAGATAAGCGCAGCGAATCCGGAAAGAAGATCCTAAATGCAATAAGTGCAGGAGAAAAAGAGATCAAGATATTTATTAGTAGCAGACATTAGCCAATACCTTTGATCCCCTGCGCCTTGACAAGCCGGATGAATTCCTCAAGTTTTTTGAGGGTCTCCGGATGCAAATGATGCTCTATACCTTCGGCATCTCGGTTGGCAGTGTCCTCATCCACTCCGATCATCTTGAGAAAGTCGGCAAGAATCCCATGCCTATCATGCATATTCTTTGCAACAGCCACGCCTGATTCTGTAAGGCTGATGCCGCGATATCGCTCATAGTTCACATGGCCACTCTCATTCAGTCTTTGAAGCATTTTGGTCACGCTGGGTGAGCTGACGTTTAGGTAATCAGAGATATCAATTGTAGTCGCATACCCCTTCTGAGTTATCAACTCATAAATGACCTCAAGGTAATCCTCCATGCGGGTCGTTCGTCCAACCTTTTGAGCATTGTGGGCGTCACGAATAAACTCGAGGCGATTTCTTCCCCCTCCTCCTCTCCTTCTTCTGCCGCCCTGAGTAACATCGTCCGCCGGCTTGTCCTCCAATTTCCTTGTCAAAGGCATTATCTCTGCGGCATATATATAACAATTAATATTATTATAGGACTATTAAAAATCTTGCAGTGTATTGAACCTTGTTATATCGACTTCACAGCTTCATTCCATGATTGATGACAGAAACAACCTTCTCATAATAGATACTAGGCCGTTCTCAAGGTATGCTGAATTGCACATACCAGGCGCAGTCAACATTGACCTAATACAATTTCACTGGATCGATACCTCAAAGTCAGGTATCAGGCAATTTAATAGGCAAAGCAGACTTCTACTCTCAAACATCGGAGTTTCAAAGGACAAGTTTGTAGTCTTTTATGAAGATGTCTCAGGCATGTCCGCATCAAGAGGAGTCTGGCTTTTACTTTACTTTTCCCATAGGAAAGTCGCGATGCTAGACGGAGGATTCAACAAGTGGAAGGCAGAAGGATACAAGACAGAGACTAAGTCCAATCCCTTTTTGCATTCACATTTTAGGGGAAAGATAAACGCCAAGATTCTTGGAGACTTTATTAGTATAAACTCAGTCATCAAGAGAAAAAAAGGATCATTCATAATTGATGCTCGCTCAAAGGATGAGTACTCAGGCTCTACGATTAGAGCGTCGCGTGCGGGTCACATTCCTACTGCAATCAACATTGACTGGAATGATAATCTGGATCAGAGTGGTATTTTTAAAAGTCATGGAAAGTTGGAGCAGCTGTATGATAAGGTTCCAAAGGATGCCGAAGTGATAACTTACTGTCAAGGGGGTTATCGCGCCGCAAATAGCTTCGTCACGCTCAAGATGCTTGGCTACAAGAACGTGCGAATGTATCTTGGCTCTTGGGGCGAGTGGGGCAACAGACCGGATTTGCCAATAGAAAGAAAAAAATTGCCTAATGGTAAATGAAATCAGAGCTCATTTTCAATAGTTTCTTGTTCATTAGAAAATGACAGGTGGTAAGACCGTATTTTTGTGCTAGCTTGAGCACAAAGAGCTGTATAAAAAATGTCGCCTGTAGCAGCAATTCAATCCCAGTGTTTTTGAATTCAACGTAGATTGAAGAGAACCCTTCTTCGTTCAATCTTTTACTTAATTTTCTATTGTTCTCGTCGCCATCTCCTAATACTATTGCTTGATCGGCCTCTTTGATGCTGAATAATGGTGAATGGCAGAATTCTTCCGCAGGATAGGCCAAGGCTTTTGCACCAAATACTTCGTTAAACTTTAGTGTACCATACTTGGCGATTGCATACAGCGGACCATCGCCAAGTAGGAAATAACTTCTACTACTAGTACTATTACTACTACCAATGGCAATATTGTTATTGTTATTGTTATTATCGCTGATGCTGCTTTTATGATCAACCTCGCCCATTACTTGCTCAGCCTGCTTCTCAGCATGGTTGTATAGTTTTCTAAGGTCGGAGGGCATATGTAGTTGAGTAGAAAGCGAGATACACTTGATCATACTAGCCGTAAAGCTAATAGTTCCAGCAGTATTGATGCCTGTATTCCTATATCTCAGCTCAATTATCTTATCACATGATTTGGCTAATCTGCTTGATGATCTCGCGGTTAGTGCAGTAATCGTACTGGCTCCATGTTTCTTGGCAATTTTAGCTGCAAGAATATTGGCCTGGGTATTGCCTGAAATAGAAACGATAAATAGATTACGGTTTTTTACCAATAAGGGATTCTTGATTATATCGATAGGGAAGCAGCAAATAGCATGGCTACTGGAAAAATATTGTGCTGCAAGTCCAGCAATGTAGGAGTCGCCTGATCCAACAAACAGACAATTATTATTATTATTGTTATTGTTGTTATTATCACTGGCAGGAGAAGATGATGAGGTGGAGGAGGAGGATAATAGATCAAGTCTGCACAGATCTTGAACTTGGTATTCTATTTCTGCTTGCATGGCCTCTATAGCATCCACATTGTCAAAAAATCAAAAGGTCTTTAAAAGCTTGATAGGCTAATTATTAGAGTTGTTGTTTTATACCTC